>JALSNG010000078.1 GCA_026987155.1 Thermococcus sp.
GTATTCGTAGCCGGTGAGGTTCTTGTATGCCCCAGCCTCCTCGGGCAGGTAGCTGATGATTTCCCTGACCCCGTCGGCTTCCTTCACCACGTCGTGGCCCGCTATTTCTGCCCTCCCCCCGGTCGGTTTGAGAAGGGTTGCGAGTATTTTCAGCGTCGTGCTCTTCCCGGCACCGTTGGGCCCAATTAGGCCGAATATTTCGCCCTCGTTGATGAAGAAGCTTACCCCCTTGAGGGCCTTCACCTTTCCGTAGTCCTTCTCCAGGTTTAGAACCTCAACGAGCATGCCCAGCCCTCCCAACTTTGTAAAGGAGCAGTCCAATGGTCGCGAGAACGGCTCCAAAGAGGAGCAGCTCCGTTATTCCGGCATAGCCCCCGATTATGGCAAATCCAAGACCCGTTGAAACGCCGAGCCAGCCGTTTAATTCGTGGTTGTTTTTAAAGCCATGGCCGAGCCCCAGGAGCAGCGCCCCAACAGCGACCAGCCCGAGCTCGATAAGGAGCAGGGGCGTGTTTATCCCCGTGCAGACCTCTCCGCTCGGCACTTTCATGCAGGCCAGTCGTTCAACCGGCGGCTTTGCTATGCCAAGCCCTATGCCGAGGAGATAAACCATCAGTCCGGCTACCTTCTTACCGTTCATCCCCATCACCTTCGTAAAGGAACACATCCTCGATTTTAACGCCGAAGAAGCGCGCTATCTTGAAGGCCAATCTCAATGATGGATCGTAGCGACCTTTCTCGATTGCTATCACCGTCTGCCTCGTCACGCCCAAGGCCTTCGCCAGCTCCTCCTGGGTTAAGCCTTTGGCTTCCCTTAGCTCCCGCAGGCGGTTTTTCATAGGCTCACATCCTCCCCCTGTAGTAGATTCCAGCCCCGATCATCGAGAGGCTCCAAGTTAACATGAATAAAATGGAGAGCGTTTCAGAGCTGGGATTCCACAGGTGGAGCAGGATCAGCAACAGAACTATCGAAGCAACGAACGCCATGTTCATGCCGACCATTGCCCAGGACCTGAGTTCTATCAGCTCAACCCTCTCATCCGTTAGGGGTTCCCTTGGACTCACTGCATCTCTTTTTGCCCGGAGGATAAGCCCCCAAAAAACCACTACAGCCAGGACAAGAAGCGCGCCGGGAGTTCTTTTCAGATACCCCGTCATGATGAAAGCCCCTATCGCCGAGGTTGTTCCCAGTAGAATTCCCAGAGACAACAGTTGCAGGATCACCTCTCTTTTCTCGGTCATTTCGGAATCGGTGATCGCCAGAAGCCCCCATCCACCGATGAACGCTATCCCAAAGACGAGTACGCCAACGAGGAGCGGAAACGTCCACTCCGGAGGGTTGGAGCTGACTACCATCGTTCCGCCACTTGCTTCATAAAGCCAGACAAAATAAATGGCATAAACCAGGGAAAAGGCGAGCAGAAGACCGAGCACGTTTCGCTTCCAGCGCTCCATTCACATCACCCGCTCATAATGCGCCTTCAGGAGTGCCGCGGCCAGAACACCCGCCAACGTCGGTAACAGGAGCCACTTCGAAAGCAGAACCACAGTTTCATAGTCGTGGCCGGCGAGCCAGATAAGTTCGTAGCCAAAAATGACGAAACCGAATCCAATTCCGTGGTAAAAACTCTTCATGGTTATCAGCTCGGTCCTTTCGTCTCTGAGGGGCTCTACTTTTTTCCCGTAGGTCTTCGTGAGGGCCCAGGTCCCGAGCCAGACGAGGGTGAAGAAGAACCAGCTTAGGTACGTGCTGGTTCGCGAGTAATAACTCATCAGGAAAATTGTCGTGAACAGAAAGACGAAGTGAATGACTCCGAACCTCATTCACATCACCCTCGCGTAGTGGTGCTTCAAATACAGCTTGAGAGTTGAGGTTAAAACCATCAAACTGATGGCCAGGTAATAGGCACTCCTCAGGCTTGGGTCGTTCTTGGAGAGAATGGAAAGCGCCACGACCGCAAATGCCAAAGCCAACACCAGGGCCTGAAGGGTTCTCCGTGAGGCCATCTCCTCGATGCGGAGCGTTCTCTCGTCGCTTATAATCTCCCCTCGTTTTTTGAGCCAGTCAGCGTAGAGGAACGAAACCGCGATTGCCGTCACTAAAACTCCAAAAGCCATTGCCATGTTCTCCATCCACAGGGCAACGGCCAGTAGAGAGGCCGTTGTCGCGAGGATTGCGTAGCCCGTAATCCTCCATCTCCCCATGCTCCCACCATGTAAAGTTTCCTTTACGTAAAGCTTCCTTTACATCCTTATAAGCCTTTCCCCTCAAAGCTTTTAAAGGAAGAGTGAAAACTCAATCCCGCGCGGGGGTAGCCGAGCCTGGCCAAAGGCGCGGGATTTAGGGTCCCGTCCCGTAGGGGTTCGCGGGTTCAAATCCCGTCCCCCGCACCATTACAAACCTTTGCGGAGCAAAAGTTTGATCAAAAGTATGTGATTCTTCTCCCAACTGTGATTCTGAGAGCGTTTGCACTTTCCAACGGCTATTTTCTCAGGGAAATTCTCTTTAGGGGGTTATTAAAAGGGGTTTCCTCTAAAAAGCGCTCCTTCGGAGCGCGCGAAAGTGTGAACCTGATGGTAACGGCTCTTAACTTTGAGGAATTTCACACATCCAAAGGGGCTATTGGAAAGCGCAAACACTCACCAAAAAGCTTCCTATCACAGGAATCACGAACTTTGATGAAACTTTGCGGGGCAAAGTTTCTTTGGTCAAGCTTTGCGCGAGCAAAGGTTGCTGGGGGGCTACCGCCCCCCTTAGCCCTTGCTTCACAGGTTGAGGCCTTGCCTCAATACCTCGGGAAGCTTCGCTTCCCAAGGAGCGTTGACGGAAAACTCGCGTGCAATAAGTTGAAATCTCTCAAAAGGTCGATTTTTATGTCAACCTCTTTTACGGACAAATCTCAGAGTGCACGCTTTTATTCCCCAGCAACTTCAACAAAAAGGAAACTCTCTTTTGATCGAACTTTTTCCAAAAGTTTGCTTGCCCGCGTGACGTCGGGGTTTTGCCCGATGCAGGGACGATAGTCCCGCGGAGTTTGATCAAGTTCGTGATTCCCGTTTGAGTGCTCTCATGGAGATTTAAAAGTCCGGGAGACAAGAAGTGTGTTGGAAAAACCTCAGCGCTCCAGCTTCTTGACGCCTTCCCCTGTGCCGACGAGAACTATATCAGCGATGTCCGCGAAGATGCCGTTCTCGACGACCCCAGGGATGTTGTTGAGCTCTATCTCGAGGTCAAGGGGGTCCTCTATACGATGGAACCTGACGTCCAGTATGAAGTTGCCGTTGTCCGTAACTACCGGTCCATCCTTCCTGCTTGCCATCCTGAGTTCCGCCTCGGCGTTGAATACCTCCACCTCCTCGGCTATGGCACGCCATGCGGCCGGGATAACCTCGATTGGAACTGGAACTTTCTGGCCAAGCCTCTCAACGAGTTTGCTCTCGTCAACGAGAACAAGAAAAGTTCCGGCCCGATACTCGATTATCTTCTCCATTGTCAAGGCAGCACCACGGCCTTTTATGAGATTCAGATGGGGGTCCACCTCATCCGCCCCGTCAACCGCTATGTCTATCGCATCGACCTCGTCAAGCCCCACTACTGGAATACCTTTCTCGAGGGCGAGAAGCCTGGCCTGGTAGGATGTTGGAACGCCGTAGACGTCCTCAAGTTCACCCTCCATGATGAGCCTACCCAGGTACTCAATGAAGTAAGCGGTGGTTGAACCCGTGCCGAGGCCCACTACCATGTCGTCCTCAATGAACTTCAGTGCCTCCCTGGCAGCGGCTTTCTTTAACCCCTCCATGGGATCACCCCGTAAAGTTGACGACGCATTGAACGCTTGTGTTTCCGGTATGCATCATCTGATAGAGGAGGCTCTGGTTGGAGTAGCAGACGGGCTGGAAGTGTATCATGACAGAGTACGCCAGCATCGTGAAGTAGAGCCAGAACATCGCCCAGCCCCAGAAACCCTTCTTGAGAATCGCCCTTTCGTCGGGAACATCGGGGGGGAGCTCCTTTACAACCCACATAACGAACTTATCCATGATAAGATACATGAGAAGACCCACTACCCAGCCCCAAGAAAACCTCGCGGCGAGTACCCCACTTATGATGCCAGTTATAAGGCCCCACGTGTAAACGGTAAGTGAGAACTTGTGCTCGATAGCCAATTTCACCTCTTCCACCCACCCGTAGGTCTTAAAAGGTGCTTTAAAAACTTTCGGAGAGTCATCCCCCATCAAGACTCTCAAGGAGGTGAAGCCCCCTTCTCGTTAAGGTGTAATAAACCCGTCTGCCCTTTCTCTTCGCCTCTTCTATAAGTCCCATGCTCTCAAGTTCTCTAAGATGCTGATAGACCGCCTGATACCTTAAGGGCTTTTCAAGGGCTTCCCATATCTCGTAGCCGTACATGGTTTTTTCACGAAGCATTCTAAGTATCTCCAGTTTGGTTCCTCCAACCGCGAACTTTTCCCTCGTTTCAGAGTACTGGCCTTTAAGTCCAGAGCTTGTTATCACGAGCACTATCCTATCATCCCTTTCAAAATAACCCCCCTCAACCAGCTCCATAAAAGCCGGAACAACAAGGGAGGAGGAGTACTCGGCGAATATGCCCTCCCTCGCCAAGAGTTTTTGCCCGAGGTCAAGTTCGTCCTCCCCAACGAGGACGGCGGTTCCCCCACTTTCCGTAACGGCATTGACGGCAAGCTCCTTCATCAGCGGACTCTTCACGTAGAGTGCGAGGGCTTTGGTTGCCTCAACCCTCGGCTCCACACCAAGCACTTCGCTTGCTATGGGGGAGCATCTCTCGGCCTGAACTGCTACGAGCCTGGGGAGTTCATCAAGGAGGCCGATTTTCTTCAGCTCAACAAACCCTTTGTGAATGCTGTAAATGTTGCTCCCGCTTCCCGTTGGCACTATGACGTGGGTGGGTTTAACCTCCTCCCACAGTTCAAAGGCGAGCGTCTTCTGCCCCTCGAGTCCTACGATGTTGCTCTCAGGGGTAACGTTGTAAAGGCCTTTCCCCTCGGCCAGCCCCTCAGCGTAGCTTATGCCCTCGTCCACACTCTCGCCATACCGTATAACCTTTGCCCCAAGGGCCACTATCTGGGCGAGCTTACCTGCCTCGATAAGACGGGGGACAACGGTGTAGGCGGGTCTGCCAGCCCTCGATGCATACGCCGCGAGGGATGCCGCGCCGTTACCGTTGCTGGCTATTACAAACCCGTTTCTTGTATAACTCAGGCCGTAAGAGAGGGCAACCGTGATGAGCCTGTCCCTAAAGGAGCCAGTGGGATTCCTAGTTTCATCCTTGAGGTAAACATTTAACCCAAGCTCCTCGCCGAGCTTTGACGCAATAACCGGAGTACCACCCTCGTAGAGGGTTATCCTCTCCTTGACGGGCGGCAGGAGTTCGAGGTACCTCCACACTCCAGGTCTTCTGTAAGACCACTTGGAAGGATCCACCCGCTCGTAGTCGTAGGTTATTTCAAGCCTTTCTCCACAGGAGCAGAGGGGAGGGATAATGGAAGAATAAACCATCCCGCAGGATGGACAGCGAAGCTTCATGCCCATCACTTCAACCTGATGGCATCGAGGTTGTTTGGAGCACGGGTCGAAATGCTGAACTTCTTGTGAATGCTCGTTGAAAGGTCGAGACACTTGTGGGCTTCTCCATGGACCGTTATAACCCTCTCTGGCCTCGGTCTAAGCCTTGCTATGTAACTGATGAGCTCCCTTCTGTCAGCGTGGCCGGAGAAACCGTCTATGGTGTGAACCTCCATATTGACTGGGACCACCTCCGTTCTGCCGTCTTCGCCGATGAGCGGAATCTCTCTAAGGCCCCTCTGCACCTGCCTTCCGAGGGTTCCCTCAGCCTGGTAGCTAACGAAAACTATGCTGTTCTTCTCATCCGGAGCGAGCTGCTTGAAGTACTCAACGCTGGGCCCGCCAACAAGCATGCCGGAGGTTGCTATGATTATCGCAGGATCTCCAGAATCAATGATGTCCTGCCTCTCCCTGCTGTTGGCAACGCTCTTGAATATCGGGTTGAGGAACGGATTGTAGCCCTCGTGAAATATCTGCTCGCGCAGGTGTCTGCTGAGGTACTCAGGATAGGCGGTGTGAATAGCGGTGGCCTCCCATATCATTCCGTCAAGGTAAATCGGAACATCTATACCCCCCACCCTCGCGTACTCCTCCAAAACCATCATTATCTCCTGGGCCCTACCCACAGCCATGGCGGGAATGAGCACCTTTCCTCCGCGCCTTATAGTCTGATGAATAACCTCTATGAGCCTCTTCTCCGCCTCCTCCCTGGGCATCTGGTAGTCGTTGCTTCCCCCATAGGTGGACTCCATGACGAGGGTCTCAAGGCGTGGGAACCTGCTCACCGCTGGCTCGAAGAGCCTGGTCGGGATAAATTTGAAATCCCCTGTTATGGCAATGTTGTGGAGGCCGTTACCTATGTGGAGGTGCACTATCGATGAACCGAGTATGTGACCGGCGTTGTGGAGGGTGAGCCTCATGTCCGGGGCTATGTCGCGAACCTCACCGTAGTCAAGGGTTATCGTGTGTTTTATGACTTCTTTGATATCCTTAGGACGATAAAGTGGTTCAACGCCGTTCATTTTCTGAATTTCAATGAAATCCTGCTGAAGGAGAACCATGAGGTCCCTCGTTGGAGGGGTCGTGTAGATCGGCCCATCGAAGAGCTTGTAACGGAAGAGGTACGGAAGCATTCCGGAGTGATCGAGGTGGGCATGGGTAATTATTATCGCATCGAGGATTCCCTCGTTCAGCACGTAACGGAACTCTGGAGCATCGAAGTGAGGAAAAGCTTTCTTGGGATCACGCATTGCCGCTATGTTGACACCGAAATCAACGAGAACATAGCTCTCGTTGGTCTGGACAAGGAGAGAGCTCCTTCCAACTTCCCTAAATCCACCAAGCCCCGTTATCCTTATCCACTCACTCTTAACCTCTGGTTTGCGGTATATGTTTCTCCCAACTTGGCGCAGAAACTTCCTCCTATCCTTGCTCTCAACCTGAAGTATCTGTCGTATGGAATAAATCGTCTGACTCTGGAGAGGAGGCGTTCTTATAACCCTGGGGGCCCAGCGGACTCTCTGAGTTATCAACCTCAGGGTCTCCCCGTTCTTTCCGATAACAAGTCCGGGTTTTTTGGCCTCAATCAGAACCTCCCCCACGGAGGGGTCAAAACTTATGTTGGTTATTTCAGCTTCCTTTGGAACGAGTTCCTTTATCATTTCCTCCGCGTGTTCAGGGGGTATGAGAACATCTGGATCGGGACGAACGCTTATTCTCTTTTTAAGAACCTTGGCGAGGTTCCTTATCAGGTCCCCATCCTGCATTATGGCCTCCGGGTTCCTTACGTATATCACAAGCTCGGGTCCTTCAAACTCAACATCCGTTATCCTCGCTGATGGCGGAACCATCTGAGAGATAACTTCCTTGATTTCCCTCAGGATTTCATCGACAGAGCTTTCCCTTCTGATCACTTCCATCACCTCACTTGAGAAAAGCCTTCAGCTCCTCCTCAGAGTACTCCCTGTATCCGTCTGCCGTTACAGACACGACCAGGACCCCTCCTCCAGTGAAGACATCCCTCCTTGTGGATGCCCTCAAAGCACGCAGGGCAAGCCTTACACCATCCTCAAGGGACATTCCGTCTCTGTAACCGTCCTCAAGTATGGAAAAGGCAAACTCCATTCCGGAGCCTGCGGCGGTGAACCTGTCCTCAGTAATGCCTCCCGCCATATCTATTGAGTAGAGGGCCGGCTTTCCAGTATGGCCAGCTATGAGAAACCACCCAAAATAAGGCATGAACCTGTTCCCGTGGAGCAAGTTTGAAGTCAAGGTCGCAAGGGCCTTGACACTCATCTCCTTCCCTGCCTTTGCTTTATACAGCCTTGTCTCAGCCCTGAGAAGTCTGACGAGGCTGAGAATGTCCCCAACGCTACCCGCACCGGCGAGAGCCAGGTGGTCATCTATCTGGAAAACCTTCGTGACGTTGTCAGAGAGCACCATGTTGCCGAGCGATGCCCTCCTGTCCGCGGCCAAGACTACGCCGTCCGTACACACAATGCCGACCGTAGTCGTTCCCTTTAGTTTCTCAGCCAATTACAACACCCCTGCTGGTATGTGTTTAGAACAGAAGAACCACTGCAGTCCAACTTTTGCAGGGAATAGTATTTAAAGGTTTCGTCCAATTAGGGACGCAGGTGGGTGGCATGAAGGAGGTAATACTGGTTACTGGCCCCCCGCTCAACGGGAGGGATGAGTACCTAATGGAAGCCCTTGGGATGGCTCAAGAGAAGGATTACGCCTACTACCATGTCTTTGACTACATCCGCGAAGTTGGAAAGGAAGAGGGGGTTAAAATAACACGGAAAAACGTTCTGGACTTTGCAATAAACCACCAGAATCTTATGAACGATATACGCGACAAGGCCTTTGAAAGGATCAGAGAAGAGATAGACGAAAGTGACAAAGGAAAGCATGTGGTCTCTACCCCAAGCCTTTTCCGATGGGGGAGCGGCAGCGTTATAGGCTTTACACTCAGCAATCTAAAACTCCTGAAGCCCAGCAGGGTCATAATAATACTCGACGATGTTCTCTCGGTTAGAAGGAGGATAATAAACGACCCAGAATGGTTCGAGCGTTTTGGAAAACTTCCCAAGAACATAAAGCTGACAACCCTCGTTATGTGGAGGGAAGACGCGATAAACCACGTTAAAACCCTCGTCCACGAGCTCAAGAAAGAGGGTGTGGAGGTTAGGTACGTACTACACTTTGGAATACGACACCCCCCGGGGGTTTTCCTCGATCTTCTCTTCAGGGAACACGAGAAGCCCCTCGTCTACCTCAGCTACCCGATGACCGGTCATGAGGAGGAGTACTACCACCGCGTCAGGGACTTTTACACCAAACTGAGCGAGCACTTCACGGTTCTTGACCCGGGAGCGCTGGACGACTGGTGGGTCGTTGCTGAATACGACGCTCAGGTCAACAGAGACCCATCTATAAAGCGCATCAAGATAAAACACCTTCTCGACGGTGAAGAGGTTGAAGAGCTGGACAGAGATGATATAGAGCAAGCTACAGAGATACTCCGAAGACAGCTCGTCGAGAGGGACTTTAACCTGGTTGACGTCAGCAAAGCCATAGCGGTTTATCACTACGCAGAAGGCGTTTCTGCCGGCGTTATAAGCGAGATGGCCGAAGCTTACAGAACTCTTGCGGCAATATACCTATACTATCCGTTCAAGAGACGACCGAGCCCCTTCATGGAGTTCTACGGCATGCAGAATCCCTCAAGGAGAACCATGTTCAAAGACGAGGAGGAGATGATAAACGCCATGGTCGAGGAGAAGGATTACTGGGCAAAGGTGTGAGTTATGAATGAGGGTGAGCTCGAACTCGTGGGTTTTCGAACCTTTTTTCATGAATTTTTAAGGGTTCTCTACTACGTAAGGAGTATCCTCCTCGGCCTGTTTCTCATAATAACAGTCCTTGGGATAGTGATAGCAGGACAAGAGAGTATCAACATCTGGGATGGCATATATTTTGCCTTCATTTCCGCTTACACTGTTGGATATGGGGATATAGTCCCGACGAAGGCCCTCACAAAATTTCTCGCGGCCTTTATTCTGCCCCTCCTTGGGATGATCTTTACCGGCATAATGGTTGCCGCGGCGATGCAGGCAATAGCGCGACTATACAAGATCCAAGGGGGAAGAAACGAATAAAGGGGAGAAGAAATCACTTCTTCACCCATCCGCGGTGCTTCATGGCCTCGTAGACCCTGCCCACGGCAACGACGTAGGCAGCATCCCTCATGTGGATGCCCTTGTCCTTGTGGGTGTTGTACACGTCCCAGAAGGCCTTGGTCATCTTGTCGTCGAGCCTCTTTCTGGTCTCCTCAACCGTCCAGTAGAAGCCGTTGATGTTCTGGACCCACTCGAAGTAGCTGACGGTAACACCACCGGCGTTACAGAGGAAGTCCGGTATCTGGAGGATGCCTTTCTCGTAGAGTATCTCATCCGCCTCCGGCGTAACCGGGCCGTTGGCAACCTCTGCTACAATCTTGGCCTTGATGTTGTCGGCGTTCTTCTCTGTGATGACCTCTTCGATGGCGCTCGGGGCGAGGACGTCCACCTCAAGCTCGAGGAGCTCCTCGTTGGTGATGTTGGTTGCTCCCGGGAAGTCCTTAACTGAGCCGTGCTCCCTCTTCCACTTGAGAACCTCATCGGCGTTGAGGCCGTCCGGGTTGTAGATGCCGCCCTTGCTGTCGCTCACAGCCACAACCTTCATGCCGTACTCTTCTCCCATAATCTTGGCCATGTAGTAGCCGGCGTTACCGTAACCCTGTATCGCCAGGGTCTTGCCCTTGAGATCCATGCCAAGGGCTTTAGCCGCTTCCCTTATTGCGAACGCAGCACCTCTCGCAGTTGCGTCCATCCTTGCAACGATTCCACCGACTCCAGGAGGCTTGCCAGTGATGACACCAAAGGCGGGTCCCCTTCTCCTCATTATCGTCTCGTATTCGTCCATCATCCACGCCATTATCTTGGGGTTGGTGTAGACGTCAGGAGCCGGAATGTCAGTCCATGGACCTATAACATCGTAGACAGCCCTGATGTAAGCCCTAGCGAGCCTCTCCTGCTCCCTTTCACTAAGTTCCTTCGGGTTGACTATGATACCACCCTTACCTCCACCGTAGGGGAGGTCAACGACGGCGACCTTCCAGGTCATCCAGGTTGCTAAAGCCTTAACAGTGCTGAGGGTCTCGGCCGGGTGCCACCTTATACCACCCTTGGTCGGACCTCTCGCCCAGTTGTGCTGAACACGGAAACCGGTGAAAACCTTAACAGAACCGTCGTCCATCTCAAGCGGAACGCTGACCTCAACAATCCTCATGGGCCTCTTAAGCCACTCTAAGGCCTCTTCGCTTATGTCCATAAACTGGGCAGCCCTTTCCAGCTGCTTAACGGCCATCTCAAACGGGTCAATCTCGACCATCCTTACCACCTCGAATTTCGGTAATCTGCGAAATGGGTTAAGGCATTTACATATTTAAACCTTTCGAAAAAAGAGCGAGTAGAAAGCTCAATTCTAAACAAAAAGTTAGATCCTCAAATTTTCGAAAGAAATAAAGGCTCTCCAAAAAATTTAAGCAAAAAGAAGCGATGTACATCCCTAATTTTCTATACACTGATGAACATTTAAATACTCTAAAGTCATCAAAAACTACAACGAACTCCAAATCACAGTCAAAAAGCACTCGGAGAGGTGTAAACATCATTGACCCATGGCGAGAGATTTTAGTTATCGAGGGACAGAAGAAGGTAAATGCCCTCAGGGAGAAGTCGGTCATCATTCCTCAGCTCACTCACGTTCCAATCATCGGGCACAGACGTTACTCTTTTTCCCTTAAATCCTTAACTCCCCTTTAAGCTTCGGACATTTTTCATTATAATCATCTCCCCATTGTAAATATGACAATGAAAGTCTTACGCCTATCCTGAGTACCAAGTAAAGTGACAACAAGCCCCCGTCAGTAGTTTTAAAGCTAAGTAAATCGTCTTATGTCGAAAAGAACCGTGGAAAAGCTTTTTATAGAGGGTAGTTCTTTATACATAGTGCCCCACTGAACTGCACAGGGGTATACTATAGAGCAAGTTATATGGAGGTGATCACTGTGGAACAGCCCAGAGACCAATGGGCAACCAAGTTGGGTTTGATATTGGCCATGGCTGGAAACGCAATAGGCTTGGGTAACTTCTGGAGGTTCCCATACCAGCTTGCAAGCAACGGTGGCGGCGCATTCATGATACCGTACTTTATAGCACTGTTCTTCTTGGGAATTCCAGTGATGTGGATTGAATGGACCATCGGTCGCTACGGTGGTAAGTACGGCCACGGAACCCTCGGACCAATGTTCTACCTCATGTCAAGGGATTCTCTCAAACCGCGCGGCGCACTCTGGCTTGGTGTGATAGGCGGTCTCCTCGGATTCTCAGTGGCATCACTCCTCAGTTCCTACTACTACCAGATAATAGGGTGGTCTGCGGCCTACACATACTACAGCCTAACGGGGGCCTACTTCGGCCAGGACACATACAAGTTCTTCGTAAGCTACATCAGTAACACCAACGCGGTACTCTTCTTCTGGGGACTGACCATGGTCATCCTCGGGATAGCCGTTGCTCAGGGTGTCAGCAAGGGTATAGAAAGATGGGTCAAGGTTATGATGCCGACCCTCTACGTCTTCGCAATAATCCTTGTCATAAGGGCACTGACCCTTGGTTCACCCGTCAAGCCTGAATGGAGCGCTATCAAGGGTCTCGAATACATATGGCGGCCTGACTTCCAGACTCTGAGCCATAACTTCTTCAAGATAAGCTTAGCCGCTGCAGGACAGATATTCTTTACCCTCTCCCTGGGTATGGGTATCATACACAACTACGCCAGCTACCTCGGACCGGAGGACGACGTCGCTCTAAGCGGTCTTGCAACAGTCTCGCTCAACGAGTTCGCAGAGGTCATACTCGGTGGTTCGTTGGCAATTCCGATAGCCTTCGCCTACCTTGGACCGGAGAAGGCAATAAAGAGCGGCGTAGGATTGGCGTACATGTCACTGCCCAACGTCTTCATGAACATGCCCGCAGGACAGATCTTCGGTGCATTCTGGTTCCTCCTGCTCTGGTTCGCCGGATTCACATCCGCAATAGCCACCTACAACTACCTCGTGGCAATGCTTGAGGAGGACATTCACATCGAGAGGAAGAAGGGAACATGGCTCGTCTTCATCTGGCTCTTCATACTCGGACTGCCGATAGCCCTTGACAAGACCCTGCTGGTCCTCACTGACATGGACATGTGGGTTGGAAGCTACTTCCTCGTGATACTCGGGTTCTTCGATGTCGTGGTGGGTCTGTGGCTCTTCGGTATCGACAGGTTCTGGGAAGAGCTCCACAAGGGAGCTTACATCAACATCCCCGGCTGGTTCAAGCCAATCATGGTGTACATAGCCCCACTCTACATGCTAATCCTCCTCGGCGGGAACACCTGGGATTACATCAAGAACGGTGTTATAACCCTTTCACCAGCGTACATACAGGATCTTGTCAAGAACCAGGCTCTGGTATCTACGACGGAGGCTTACGCTAAGCATGCAGTCACAATATCAAGGGCAATGATAATCGTGGTTATCATCATTGGAGCAATAGAAGCCTACATG
The DNA here is from genome assembly GCA_026987155.1 of Thermococcus sp. Taxonomy (GTDB): domain Archaea; phylum Methanobacteriota_B; class Thermococci; order Thermococcales; family Thermococcaceae; genus Thermococcus. The sequence goes on from JALSNG010000078.1 coordinate 13,260, forward strand.
GCCATCAAGAAGAAGTACGGGGAAGAACTCGAGAAGAACGAAGTGCTCATAAGGGTGTGAGGTGGTGAAGATGGACGCCGGAGCATTGGCTTTCCTGACGTTTGCATGGGGCACTATTTTCATCATGATGTACTGGAGCATCACAAAGCTCCTGCACCATGAGAAACAACAAAAGGCTTAAAGCCTTCTTTTCTTTTACCTTTGGGAGGTGTGTAAATGAAAAGCCCAGACGTTCTTAGAGACGTTGTTCAAACGCTTGAGGACACAAAAAAACGCATAGACTCCCTCAAAAATCTATCCGATAAAAACAAGAAGAAAGCTCTCGTTCTCCTCGAGGAGGCTAAAACCAACTTTTTAAAAGTCGCAGAGAACGTTATAGAAGACAACGAAGAACTCGCCAATTTCTTCCTGAAAAGGGCCGTTAAGTTGAAGAACAGCACAACGGATAAGTTCATAGAGAAGGCCGGAGAAAAGGAGTACATGAACCTCGTCTCCACGATGGCGCGCTACTCAAAGGTCGCACCCTACGATTTTTCGGGGAAGGTTAGGGAACTCCAAAAGGCTTACAGGGCGTTTCTCTTTGGAATGATACCCTACTACATTGTCTCTGGGTTCTACGGAGTGGCATACGCCCTAACTGCACTAATACTCGTCATCCCCACCCTTCTCGCGATGCTCAGCCTCAGGAAAAGGGGGTCGATGGGGCTCCTCCTCGCCTTCGCAGTGATGCCAATTCCAATAGTTGTGAGCGCATTTTCCATAAGGTACGGAATCTATGCCTTCACTCATCCAGAAGAAATCCAGAGAATAGCGGAAGCCCTCGGCAGGAGCATTGCATTTGCCCAGGGGATGGTAGTCCTTGTGGCACTCTCCGGAATAGCCAGCATGTCACTTTTGCTCTACGCCAGCTACATGCTCTACAAGCACAGACACGCTTTCCTCTGAAAAAGCCCCTCAGTAGAGGGCCTCGTTTCCCTTCTCCCCAGTTCTTACCCTGATGGCATCCTCAACGGGGATTACAAATATCTTGCCGTCGCCGGGAACACCACTACGGGAGTTCCTAATGATTGTCTCGATCACCTTTTCCACATCCTTATCCTTCACGACTACCTCAAGCTTTATCTTTGGAAGAAGGTCGTAGGGAGGAACACCACCTTGGACACCTCTTCCCTGGACGGGGTAAGCGGTTAGTGGTACGATGCCGACCTGCTTGAGGGCGTTCTTCACGCGGTTGAAATCGTTTCCCCTAATAATTGCCTCAACCTTTTTCATGGTGCACCACAAAACACTTTGGTGAAAGGTGAGAAAAGTCTTTCGAATAACAGGGGAAGAGGTTTAAACGGAACGCTCAAACTGAAAGGGGTGGGAGAATGAAGGAGGAGATGAGCAGTGTCGATATACGCTACATCGTGAGGGAACTACAGTCACTCGTTGGCTCTCGCGTTGATAAGGTTTACCACGACGGCGACGAGATAAGGATAAAGCTTCGAACAAAGGAGGGGAGAGCGGACCTGATTCTCCAAGCAGGCAGGAGGTTCCATCTAACGAGCTACGTCAAGGAAGCCCCCAAAAGCCCCTCGAGCTTCACCATGCTCCTGAGGAAACACCTGAGCGGGGGATTCATCGATGAAATAGAGCAGCACCAGTTCGATAGGATTGTGAAGATCAGAATAGGCGACTACACCCTCATCGGCGAGCTATTCAGGAGGGGAAACGTCATACTCGTTGACGGGGAGAACAAAATCGTTGCGGCGTTACGCTACGAGGAGTACAAGGACAGAAGAATAATGCCGAAGGCTGAATACAGGTTCCCGCCAGCAAGGGAGAACCCTCTGGAGGTAACGAGAGAGAGGTTCATCGAGCTGATACGTGAGGAGGAAGAACTCGAACTCGTGCGTGCCCTGGCCAGGAAGCTCAACATGGGCGGCATGTACGCGGAAGAGATATCCATCCGGGCCGGTTTCGACAAGACGACGCCGGTTAAAGAGCTGAGTGACAAAGACCTAATGAAAGTCTACGAGGCGATGATGGAAACTTTCAACGATGAGGCAAAGCCGAACATAGTCCTCAAGGACGGGAACCTGCATGATGTCGTTCCAATCGAGCTGAGAATCTACGAGGGGTTCGAGAAGCGCTATTTTACCACCTTCAGCGAGGCCTTGGATGAATACTTCGGGAAGATAACCCTTGAGAAGGCGAGGGTCGAGCAGACGAAGAGGCTCGAAGCGAAGAAGAGGGCACTTTTGGCCACGCTCAGGAAGCAGGAGGAGATGCTGAAGGGCTTCGAGGAGGGGGCGAAGAACAACCAGGAGATCGGGGACCTGATCTACGCGAACTATTCCCTCATCGAAAGACTTTTGGAAGAATTCAGGAAGGCCACCGAGAAGCTCGGCTGGGGGGAGTTTAGGAAGAGGATAGAGGAAGGCAGGAAAGCCGGCAACAAAATAGCGCTCATGGTTAAAGCCATAGACCCAAAGGAGAAGGCGGTGACTATAGAGCTCGATGGAAAAAAGGTAAAGCTCTACCTCAACAGGAGCATAGGGGAAAATGCGGAGCTCTACTACGAGAAGGCTAAGAAGTTCCGCCACAAGTACGAGGGAGCGCTTAAGGCCTACGAGGACACGAAGAGGAAGCTAAGCGAGATAGAGGGGCTCATCGAGGAGGAGCTCAAGAAGGAACTGAACGTCAAGCGCATAGAGCGGAGAAGGAAAAAGTGGTTCGAGAAGTTCCGCTGGTTCGTTTCGAGCGAGGGCTTTCTCGTATTAGGGGGCAAAGATGCAAGCACCAATGAGATTCTCATAAAGAGGCACATGGACGAGAACGACCTCTACTGTCATGCAGATGTTTACGGAGCTCCGCACGTAGTCATTAAGGACGGCCAAAAGGCGGGAGAAAAGACCATCTTTGAGGCCTGTCAGTTCGCGGTTTCAATGAGCAAGGCCTGGAGTAGGGGAGTTTACAGCGAGGACGCATACTGGGCACATCCGAGCCAGGTCACCAAGCAGACTCCCAGCGGCGAGTACCTCGGCAAGGGGGCATTCATGGTATATGGAAAGAGGAACTGGCTCCATGGTTTGCCTCTCAAGCTCGCCGTCGGGGTAATCAACTATGAGGGCGAGGATTTCGTCGTCTGCGCGCCGGTTAACGCGATCAAAGCACACACCACCAGATACGTCGTAATAGGACCTGGGAGGATGAAAAAAGGCGAACTCGTCAAAAAGATACGCGGAATACTGGAGAAGTGGGGCTACAGAGTCAGGGAAGAGGAATTAAACGCGGCCCTTCCACCGGGAGGAGGAGAAATCATAGAGGTCGTGGATTAGAGATACTCGCCCCCCGCGAAGAGGAGGCCGAAGATGAAACCCGCCAAGGCCATGAGGTATCCTGCCCCGATTATTCCCCCAAAGCCGGGGCCGTAGATGTACCTGCTTACCACACTAAAAACCAGTATCCCCAAGATCCCTAAGGCGGGACCAGTCCTGCCTCCCAAAAGTCCGAAGAGAACACCAAGAAACACCATCAGAACCCCAGCGAAAAAAACGACATAAACCACTAAGGATGAAGCACTTGAAGGATTCAACCAAGAAAAGGAGCCCTCAATTGACTTCGAGAGAATCGCCCAGAAGGTATACGCATCACCAGACGGAAGATTAAACCAGGGAAGGAAAAAGGACACTCCAACGATCAGTGAAGATATGAAAGAGACGAATCTCATGACATCACCAGGGTGTGTTTCTCCTAACAGGTTAAAAGTTTGACGAAAGGCTTTTATCCCCAAGGGCGTGGGATATGTCATGGGTCTGGAAAACTTGTATTCAATCTCCCGGAGAGAGCTTGCTAAGGACCTCGTGTTTGAAATCGATGGCGAACCGATTACGGTATCAATAAAGGGCGTCCTTCTCGCCAGGATTTCTTCAAGAGAATACAACTTCTCGTTCTTTGAGATAAGCGAGAATGAGTTCGTTCTCGCGGTCCAGATGAGAGGCTTCGTTATATACCTCACCATAGAGAGCGATGAGGAAATTGAGGAGGAAATCTACCCAGAAATTGTGAGGGGCATAATCGAGAACCTCAGCCCTGGAATGGCCCTTTTGCTGACAACCGCCGAGAAGGAATACTCCGGCACCGCTGACCTACTGCTCGACGATGAAATGAGCCCAGCTCTAAAGGAATTCCTCTACAGCCTACTGGTCAGGCACAGGCGGGGGGAGAACCCCTACGAACAGACTGAAATTGCATAGGAAGAAACCATCGCCAGAACGAGGCTCCCCGGCGAGTTGCTTATAAACCCCAAGGCGAGAGTTGGGCCGGTGGTGGGTATGGACAGAAGGATACTCGGTGCGGTTTCCCTCATTCTGGTGATCGTGGGAGCTTTAATAATGATGCACTCCAAAAACGAAGTGAAAGTCGTTCCAAAACCCCCCTACTGGGGACTTATAGATCCGCCCGTGGCGAACAACCTTACCTGGACTCCAGAGAGAAGTGTGGAAATTGCCAACGAAACGCTGGCCAACGCCGCAGAGCTCTACGGCGAGTTCCAGCGGGAGTTGCTCAACCTCGGCTATTCAATGGTGATGGGAAACTGGAGCAACACCAGCTGTCAGTGGAGTGTGTGGGAGAGCGTCTCCCTGAACAGAACGTACTACCTGGCATACTCTGAAAACCAGTTCATAGGGATAAGGGGAAGCTATCCAGAGGTTATGGATGCGGCAGGAAAACACTGGCTGTGCCAGGATCCCTCAACTGCTCGGGCCCTGGTAACCCCCTCCCCCGAAAGTGTAGCGAGGGCGATAAGCCTCCAAATAGGCGAGAAAATGATAGAGCAGAACCTGAGTGTAGAACAGGCGAACTGGACTGGGCCACTACCTGATTGGTACCTCGGAAAGTTCTCTTTCAGGATAGACGCGGGGAATGGCGTTGAAGTCCTCGTCCTAACATACGCCCAAAGGGAACAGGCGGAATATGCCCGTTACCTGCTGGAGAAGTCGGACAGAAAGCTTGAAATTCTGCGGAACTACGGCGGAGACTACTACAGCCTGGTCGTTTTGAAGGGTAGGGAAAAGGACGTGACCCTCGTAGTCAAGGTGCTCCAGGGCAGGTAAGAGGTGTCAAGTCCCCTTTTGATTTTTATACAAAAGTACCCCCTCCAAATCCTGGATTATTGGACACTTCTCCAAGGGAAGATCAGTAAAAGTTATTAAGTCCGGTCAGTTTTCATACCACGATGAGCCATGAGGTCAAGGAGTGATCGTTTTTGGCATTGAAGGTCCCCTAACGAGCCCGAAAGCACTTGGGTGGGATTGTTTTTGGCGTGCCCCCTGAGGTAGGACGCCCCTCATACTCCATGCTTATTCCCTCATCTTTGGGAGTTCTTTCCAACAAGTTATATCAGGAGGTGGTAGAATGAAAGCCGTTCTGTCGGACGAAAAAATACCCAAGAAGTGGTACAACATACTGCCCGACCTTCCAGAGCCCCTGGCACCGCCCCTCGATCCCGAAACAAACGAACCTATGGAACCGGAGAAACTCCTGAGAATATTCGCGGAGGAGCTCGTCAAACAGGAGATTAGCACTGAGCGCTACATCGAGATACCCCCCGATGTTCGGAAAATCTACGCAAAGATTGGCCGCCCAACGCCGCTATTCCGGGCCACGAAGCTTGAGGAAGCCCTTGGAACACCAGCAAGGATTTACTTCAAGTACGAGGGGGCAACGATAACGGGGAGCCACAAGATCAACACAGCTTTAGCCCAAGCTTATTATGCCAAAAAGCAGGGAATAGAGAGGCTCGTAACGGAAACAGGTGCCGGCCAGTGGGGAACCGCTTTGAGTCTTGCGGGGGCCTTCCTGGGATTGAAGGTTCGCGTTTACATGGCGAGGGCGAGCTATCAGCAGAAGCCCTACAGGAAGACGATAATGCGCCTCTACGGGGCAGAGGTTTACCCCAGTCCAAGTGACAGGACTGAAATAGGAAGGAAGTTCTTAGAGGAGGATCCGAACCATCCCGGCGGCTTAGGAATAGCGATAAGCGAAGCAATAGAAGACGTCCTGCACGACGAAAAAGCGCGCTACGCCCTCGGAAGCGTCCTCAATCACGTGCTCATGCACCAGACGGTCATCGGTTTGGAAGCCATAGAACAGATTAAAGAATTTGAGGAGCCAGACGTTATAATAGGCTGTGTGGGCGGTGGAAGCAACTTCGCCGGCTTAGCTTACCCCTTCGTAAGGGATGTCCTAAACGGAAAGGCAGACTACGAATTCATAGCCGTTGAACCAAAAGCTGCACCGAGCATGACGAGGGGAGTTTACAAATACGACTTCGGCGACTCAGGCGGATATACTCCGAAGATGAAGATGCACACCCTCGGTCACACCTATTACGTTCCGCCGATTCACGCCGGTGGTTTGCGCTACCATGGCTTAGCCCCAACGCTCAGCGTGCTCATAAACCACGGCATTGTAAAACCCGTGGCGTATCATCAGAACGAGGTTTTCAAGGCCGCTGAACTCTTTGCAAAGACCGAGGGCATAATTCCTGCACCGGAGAGCGCTCACGCGATAAAAGGAGCTGTAGACAGGGCTTTGGAGGCAAAGAAGAAGGGTAAGGAGGAAGTCATCCTTTTCAACCTCAGCGGACACGGTTTCCTTGACCTCAAAGGCTACGAGGACTACCTCGACGGAAAGCTCGAGGACTACGAACCGGAGCAATTTCCGGCCCTCGGTTGACCTCCTTTTATTTTAAATATCCAAGCTTTTTGGCCAGTTCTGCATTCAAAAGGGAGCCCCCGGCAGCCCCGCGGACTAAGTTATGCCCAGTCACAACGTACTTGAAGGAGCCTTCCTTTCCTTCGAGCCTTCCCACCGTAACAGTCAGTCCCTTCCCCCTGTCCCTGTGAAGTCTTGGCTGGGGGACCTCAGTGTAGATCACCGGTTTTTCATAGCTGGGCAACTTGAGGTCCCTTAAAGGATCAAAGGACTCAAAGGCCTCACGGAGCTCCTCGATACTTCCCCCCTCGAGTTCAACAAAAATCGCCTCGGTATGGCCATGCAACACTGGAACACGGGTAGCTATGGCGGACACCTCAAAGGCGGCGGGCTCTATTGAGTTCCCCTTGAATTCCCCGAGTATCTTCCGACTCTCGTTTTCAATCTTCCATTCCTCGCCACTGATTAGGGGAATCACGTTGTCCTGTATGGCAAGGGCCGAAAGACCGGAAAAGCCGGCCCCACTTATGGCCTGCATCGTGGCGACGTTGATGCGTCTTATTCCGAACTCCCGGAGGGGGGCAAGGGAGACCGTCAATATGGCCGTGGAGCAGTTCGGGTTCGTTACTATGAAGCCGTCCCAGCCTCGGTTCTCTCTCTGAACCTCAACGAGCTTCAGGTGCTGCCCATTGACCTCTGGAACAAGAATTGGAACGTCTTCATCATAGCGGTGGCTCCTCGCGTTTGTAAAGACAGGCACCTCCTCGGCGAGCTTCTCCTCCACCTCCCGGGAGAGGGACGCCGGGAGGGCGTTGAAGACTAAATCTACCGCCGGGTTCTCAAGGAAGTCCCCCAAGGCCGTAACCTCAATATCCTTGAATTCCTCTGGGGAATCACCAACGAGCTCGCCGTAGGGCTTGCCGGCACTCCTCTCAGAGGCTACGAGAACCTCCAGCCTAAACCACGGGTGTCCCTCAAGGAGCCTCACGAAGGTTCTGCCCACCATCCCCGTGGCTCCGAGTACCGCCACCTTCATCCCATCACCTCCCTGAACGCTTCCAAGGTGGGCTCTATCGGCTCTGGAAGGGTGAAACGACTCACCACAACGTTTGGATCCTTGAGTCCGTGCCCGGTGGTTATGAGGACGTAGCTCTCATCCCGATCCAGTTCCCCGTTTTCGAGAAGCTTCATTAGCCCAGCCAGGGGGGTGGCCGAGGCGGGCTCGACGAAAAGCCCCTCCCCGCTTGCGAGAAGCTCCTGGGCTCGGAGTATTTCATCGTCGCTGACGCTTTCGAAGAGGCCGCCTGATTCCTCAACGGCACGCCATGCCTTCGGCCAGTTGGCGGGGTTGCCTATCCTTATGGCAGTCGCCACCGTCTCGGGCTTCTCCACTGGTTCGAAAGGTTTTCCACTCTTCCACGCCTTAGCGAGCGGTGCGGCCCCCTCCGCCTGGATTCCTATCATCCTCGGAAGTTTGTCAGTTATACCGCTTGCATAGAGCTCCTTAAAACCCTTCCATATCGCCGATATGTTTCCCGCGTTTCCAACGGGAAGTACGATGTTATCGGGAACGAAGCCGAGTTGGTCGTATATCTCGAGGGCTATGGTCTTCTGCCCCTCAAGCCTAAAGGGGTTTATGGAGTTCAGCATATAGACCCCGAGCTCGCGACTCGCCTCCACGACGACCCGCAGGGCATCGTCAAAGTTCCCCCTAACCGGCACCACCTTCGCCCCGTATATTATGGCCTGTGCAAGCTTCCCGAGGGCTATTTTTCCGCTCGGGACGAGGACGTATGCACTGATTCCTGCCTTGGCCGCATAAGCTGCGAGGGAAGCCGAAGTGTTCCCCGTGGAGGCGCATATTACCTTGTCCATCCCCAATTCAAGGGCCTTTGAAACGCCAACCGTCATTCCCCTATCCTTAAAGGAACCCGTTGGATTCGCCCCCTCGTTCTTGGCGTAAAGTTCGACCCCCAAACTCTTCTCAAGGTTTTTAAGACGATAGAGCGGGGTTCCCCCCTCGTTCAGGCTGACCCTCTTTCTCACGGGCAGCCAGCTCTCGTACTTCCACAGGGTCACGTCCCTTCCATCAAAAACGTTCTCCACCCTTTCGAGATCGGTTACCACCTCAAGCAGTCCCCCGCAATCGCAGCGGTACCGGAGTTCGGTTTCATCGTATTCCCTACCACACTCAATACACTTCAAAACCATAGGGCACCCCTTCCAGCCTTTGTAATGTAAACCTCCGAACCTATACCCATCTCCTTAAACGCCTCGGAGATAGCCTTTCCAATCTCACGGACATCATCGCCTATCGCGAACACTGCCGGCCCGGAGCCCGAAACGGAAAAACCGTAGGCACCCGCCTCGAGGGCAGCTCTCCTTACGGTTTCATACCACGGCATCAACCTCTTCCTGTACGGAAGGGCAATCCTGTCATCAAGGAGCCTCCCCACCGCCTCCAAATCACCCTCCTTTAGAGCCAGGACAAGAGAACTCGCGAGGGCAACGTTCCTGACTGCATCACCTATGGGGATTTCATCGGGCAGTAGCCTCCTGGCCTCGCTCGTTGGTATATCCACGTCCGGCAGAACCGCAACGAGCCTGAAATCCACGGGGACAGACCACACTCTCAGCGGCTCAAGGGATTCTATGACCGTGAAGTTCCCGTAATAGGCGGGGACGACGTTATCACCGTGCGCACTACCAGATGCCGCTCTCTCCCCCTCCATTGCGGCGCGGAGTATAATCCTCTCATCGTCCACCCCAAGGACCCTTGCCATTGCCATTGCCCCCGCAAGGGAAGAGGCTCCGGAGCTTCCAAGTCCGCTCTTGGGGCGTATTCCCTTGGACAGCCTCATGCTTAAAGCGATTTCCTGCCCCACGAGTCTTGAGAGGGCCTTAGCAGACACTAAAGCCACATTTCTGCCATCCTCGGGTACGGGAAATCCCTCCACCCGGATCTCCCATTCTCCCGATTCTCTAAACTTGAGCTCGTCGTAGGGGTCGCCTATGCCAACTCCAAAGACGTCAAACCCGGGCCCAAAGTTCGCTATAGTGGCGTGAACCCGAACTTTCATCAAAAACCACCCCGTGGATTTCTCTAAGCACAGGGGCGAGCTCCTCCCTCTCCACTGTAATGGAGAAGTAACCACTACCCCTTTTTCCGTGCCACCCAGGGACTTCTTCGACGCCCACAACAAAGATATGCGCCATCTCGCCCTCTGTCCTGTAAGTCACTATGGGCCACTCGTCCCCGAAGTCCGAGACGAGAGTTCCAAGGCGCCAGTCCTCAGTTTTACCGAGTATCAGGGGAATACCATCGATTGGTTCAAGCGTTCTTGGGTGGAGGGCTTTCATTCCAAGTTTTGCCGCAAGTAGTGCCCGTTCCCTTGAAATAAAATGAAAGAGCCTCGCCCCCGGCACTAGCCTTGGATCGGCAGTGTAGATTCCCCTAACGTCGCTCATTATCAGAACGGCCCTCGCATCGAGGAGCCTTCCGAGAGCTGAGGCAGTGTAATCACTGCCACCCCTACCAAGGGTCGCCACTCTGCCGTTGAGATTTCCTATGAACCCAGTGACCACGGGGACGGTGTCGCGTGCCGCTTCCCTTAACTTCACCGCGTGAGGCAGGCTCCTTTCAAAATCCACCTCTGCAGACCCAAAGTTCCCCTTCAGCATCAGGACGCTCCATGCATCAACAGAAACCGCGGGAATTCCCTCGTTTTTCAGGGCCTGGGCCAGGAGTACTGCCGAAAGCCTCTCTCCGAAGGAGAGGATGTAATCCCTCCACACTGGATCGTATCTGCGCCGCGCCACTGCCGCTTCGAGCTCCCTCAGGAGAGGGTCTATCTCGGCCCCGAGCCTGTCGGCTATTATCGAATGCTCGAGTACAATGCTCTCGTAGACGTCCCAATCAGGCCACTCCGAAAGCCTCAAAAGCTTCTCCGTAACGCCCCTGAGGGCAGAAACCACTACTACCAGCCTGCCTCCATCGAGGAGATACTCAACTAACTTTAAGGCACTCCAGAAGTGGTTCTTCACCGAGCTTCCCCCGAACTTGACAACGCTGAGTTTCTCGATCACCGATGGCTGACCACCCGGGATAGGGGAGTTCCACGACAATATAAGGCTTTTTCAAAGTTTTTCAGATATCTGACAAGTGAAAGCCCCAAATACGGCAAAGATTTAAATTTTCAAGTTGATGCCAAGGCTTCCACCCGAACACTTGACAACGTCCCCGGCGGGACTAACCTGTTTCCCACAACCTCCCAGTGAATGGAGTTCAAAGTGCTCCCGACACGGAGCCTTGGGACGGTCACCGAAACCCAGGGGACCCCATTCTCCTCCCCATACTCGAAGTCGAAGCCTGGAAGGGAATCAACCCCAACGACGCTCACGATACCACGCTCCCCCTCAATTCTGTGAGTCACTATCGGCATTCCCGAACTCTTCTCTCCCACGAGGGTCCCTATGTGCCAGTCCCTTGTTCTGCCAAGGTATATCGGTTTCCCCCCCGATGCATCGACCGCCTTCGGGTGGAGGGCTTTCATTCCAAGCTTTGCTGCAAGTGACGCCTCTTTCCTGGAGACTGAAGGTATGAGCTTCGCCAGGATGACCCTCCGAGGATCGGCAGTGTAGATTCCGTCCACATCGCTCATTATAAAGACTCCAGTCGCGTCGAGGAGCCCTCCGAGGGCCGAGGCAGTGTAATCACTGCCACCCCTACCAAGGGTCGTTCTGAACTCCCCAAATCCACCTACGAACCCAGGGATCACTGGGACCACTCCGTCCTCAAGGGCATCCCTAACGTCACCCACAGCCTTTGCACTCTCAGAGAAATCTATCTCAGCGTTCCCAAAGCGCCCGTCGGTCTTTATAACGTTCCACGGCTCAAACAGCACGGATGGAATCCCCCTCCTCCTCAGGGCCTCAACGAAGAGTATACCCGAAAGAAGCTCCCCAAATGACAGCACATGGTCTATGAACGCCTCAGTTGAGGGGAAGGACTCCCTCAAAGGGAATACTTCCTTGAGCTCCTTGAATACAGGGGAGAGGACGGAGGGGTCTATGCCCCCCCTGACGGCTGCGGCCCTATGGAGTTCCAGGAGTTCATAACCAGAGATGTGGCCCAAGGCCACTTCAAGCAGGGCGTCCGTTGTTCCCTTGAGGGCCGAAACGACCACCGCAACATCGTTCCCATCCCAGAGACGCTGGACGAAAGATACTGCCTCCGCAAAGTTGTCCCTAACTGAGCTCCCCCCAAACTTGACAACGAACCTGCCCCAGGAACATATCATCAAACCGACCTCCTAAAGGGTACCGTCTCCTTTCCACTCCTCGCGAGTTCCCTCCTCACGATCTGGACGCCCTTGACCAAGTTCACGAGCTTCTGGTAGGCTATCCTGCGGTCGAGGAGCTTCAGGCCACAATCGGGATTCACGTAGAGCCTCTCGGGCTCGATGTATTCCATTACCTTCCGGATGGCCTTCGCAACCTCCTCAGGGCTCTCTACCCGAGGATTGTGAACGTCCACCGCCCCAAAACCAAGCTCCTGATGAGTTAGTTTTTTGAGGTAGTCCATGTCCCTGAAGTTCCTGTTGGCGAATTCAAGGGCGAACTGGCTGACCTTGATATCATCGAAGTAATCCGCAAAGAGATGGTAGTTGGAGTAGCAGACGTGGAGCCCGAACTTGACCTTTACCCCTTTGACGGCCCTGTTAATAGCCTCAACGGCCATGGGCACCTCGTCTGGGTGATTCAGCATCGCGGGCTCGTCTATCTGAATGAAACTGGCGCCCTCCCTCTCAAGGGCTTTAAACTCCCTGTTGAGGATTTTAGCGAGATCAAATGCCAGTTCTTCCTTGCTGGGATAATACTCGTTGAAGCTCCATTCCGCTATGGTGTAGGGCCCGGTTATGGGAACCTTGACTATCTCCCTCGTCGTATTGGCCTTGACCCACCCGAACTCCTCCAGGACGAGGGGCTCCCTGTATTCGAGCTTTGAGACAGCGGCGGCTTTGTTGAAATAGGCGTTACCCCACACCCTCACGGGGCCGTAGAACCTAAAACCGGATATCTTGGCGGTGAAGTATTCGGTCATCTCACTCCTTCCCATCTCACCATCCCACGGGATATCTATCCCAGCCCTCTCATGTTCCCTCAACACTGAAACGCTCGCATCCTTCACTGCCTCCTCAAAATCCTCCTTGGGGAGCCTTCCGAGTTCGTAAAGACTGTACATCCTGAGGAGCCACCTGGGTTTTGGGTAACTGCCTATTATACTCGTCGGAAGTATGGGAAGCTCCACTTCACTCACCCCCCAGTTTTCCAAGGAGTTTTAGTTTCCTCCACGCCACACTCTCAGGAAGGAAATCAAGGAGTGTGTTCGGCGTCACGTAGAGCTTGCCATGCTTTCTCAGGAGGGGCTTAATGCGATCAACGAGTCTGTCGCGCCGCTCCATCTTCGTCTCCCTTGCGTTAACCACTCCGATTCCCAACTCTCCGCGGTACTCCTGGGGAACGCTTCCCTCGACCAGGTCAACGTTTAGGATGACCCCCTCGGGAAGAACCCTCGGGGTTCCGAAGTACGTGACAACCCAGATCCGCTTCACCCTCGCAAGCCTCTCAATCACTGCCTTTGCGAGATCCGGCGTTACCTCATCTGTTTTTTCCTTTGTGGCCCGGGAAAGCTCCGCTGCAAGGGCAGGCTCCTGGAGCTCAACGAGCTCCAGGGGAAGGTCCTTCAGGAGTTCCCTAAGAACTTCCGCATAGGCCTCCACAAGCTCATCAAGGTTCTTGTAGGCTTCGTTGATCGAGTGATATGCGAGGGTAACAGGGCCCGGAAGCACCGCTTTGAGGGTGGCGCCAGGGTAAACTTCCTCCTTCAAGTCGAGGGCCACGCTGAGCCACTCGGGAATGGGATTATCCCTCAGTGACAGCTCTCCCCTCACAACGGGGGAGCGGTAGAAGAAGTTGTTCTCGTAGAATTTGAAGAGCCCGTTAACCTCAACCCCATCGACGAATCTTATGAAGGGGTTGAATATATCATCCCACCTGTAAAGACCGTCGGTTATCACACGTATACCGGCCTTCCGGAGGTTTTCAAAGGCCCTCTTCGTGTGCGCCCGGTATGCCTCCTCCAACTTCTCCTCTCCAAGTCTACCGAGATAGTACTGCTCAAGCTTTTTCGACAACGAAACTGGTCTTGGAAGACCACCTATCAGGGCAGGCACTATCATCCAAACACCCCCTCTACAATTTTCCTCGCCTCTTCCTCAAGTCTTAACCATTCCCCAACATCCCTTGAAAGGACTATGAGGTTCACACCCCCAACGTCCAAAGCCTTCACCTCCTCAATGAGCTCTTCAAACGTCTCTTCTCCTGTGGGGATTCCCATCCTCTCAAGCAGGGGCTTCACCCAGTCCTCGATGGGGTAGAGGAGGGAGACAACGAGGGGGACCTCAAACTCCCCGTATTTCCCCAGTTCCTCAAGGATAGCCTTAATTCCGCTAACGCTTTCCTTCGTTGCCACCACCTGGGTAACGAAGGCCTCAGCCCCTGCTATAAGCTTCCTCGCCATTCTTCTCGCCTCGACCCGGGGCCTGTAATGGGGGTTCATGCCCCCGAGAACCCGGGGCCTGCTTCCAACGTCAAAAACCTCCCTCGTAGGCATGACCCCAGCAAAGACTATCCTCGCCAAACGTATCAGGTTGGCGGAATCGAGGTCGAAGACGGGCTTACTGGGGACTCCATGTCCCGGCCAGTCTCCCGTAACAAGCAATACTGCCTCAAAGTTGAAGAGCTGAGCCGTTCTGAGCTCCGACGCCACTGCCGAGAGGTTTCTGTCCTTCGCAGTTATGTGGGGCATGACACCGGCCCTGCCACCGAGAACCTTCAAGTAAGTGCCAAAAGCAACTGGATCTACATGTGGATAACCGAGGGGGTTGTCGGGTACCGTCAGGAGATCTGCCTCGACCCTCCCGAGGACTCTCACAACGTCCTCCTCTTCCCTAACCGCCGCTATAGGGAACTCGACGCTGAAAGCCTTTCCCCTCTCCAGATTCTTCCAGAAAACCGAGGCCCTTGGCTCACTATCCCCCCTTACGAGATCCTCAAGTTCGAGCAGTAGGGGGTGTTCCTCAAAGATCATGGCAGGTTCAACCCGTGCAATTTTGGCCATGGTGCTCGTCCAGGGACAGTCCCTTCCATCCACTTCGCATACCTCCCCAAGCGCTCCTCCACACGGGCCGTTAAGCAGGTTCTTTGGACACGTATACACTCTGAGAGTTCTCACCCCCCGAGGGCTCTGTCGAGATCCTCTATGAGAGTATCCAAATCTTCTATTCCCACTGAAAGGCGGATCAAATCGGCTGTTATTCCGAGTAACTCCCTTCTTTCAGATGGCATCGTCTTGGCGGCGCTTATGATCGGGTAAGACGCGAGACTCTCCACTCCTCCGAGGGAAGGGGATGGGAAGACCCTCCTCAACGAGCAGAGAAAGTCTTTGGCCCCGTTTTTTCCACCGGCATGTCTGAAGCTAACGACACCTCCGAAAAGAGGGCGTTCGAACAGTTTCCTGGCAATGCCATGATATTCGTCGTCTCTGAGTCCAGGATAGTGCACGGCCTTAACCTTTGGATGCTCACTCAAGAACTCCGCTATCGCCAGCGCATTCTTGCTCTGCCTCTCGAAACGGAGCTCAAGGGTTTTCACCCCCCGTATTGTAAGCCACGCGTCTAGAGGCTGGATTATCGACCCCAACCGCCGTCTCCAGTGCCACAGCTCCTCCCCTTCAAGGGCACCCCATACCAGCGCCCCACCGAGGACGTCGTTGTGACCCGCTATGTACTTCGTGAGGCTGTGGACGACCCCGTGGGCACCGAGTTTAAGGGGCCTGAAAACAAGGGGGGAAAAGGTATTGTCGACTATAACCGTGGCGCCCACTTCTCTCGCTCTCTTTACTACTTTCTCCACGTCGATTACCTTGAGGGTAGGATTGGTAATGGTTTCCACGAGCACGAGTTTGGTTCCCTCACCCATCGCGTCCACAAGGGAATCGGCACTCGGGTAGACAAGTTTAACCCTCACCCCAAACTTCGAGAGTTCCTCAGCAAGCTGTATGGTGGTTCCGTAACCTTCCATCGGCAACAAAACCTCATCTCCTGCCGATAGAGTGCTCACGTAGAGGAGACTTATGGCCGCCATCCCGCTGTTAAGGGCGATGGCATCAACTCCCCCCTCCAGGGACGCGAGTCTGTGCTCCAGCTCTCTAACGGTCGGGTTCTCCTCCCTGCTGTATTTGAGATCCATGCCCCTGTCGGAGAGGGCCGTCTCCCCAGCCTGTTTGAACGCAACGGTGAGGTATATGGGATTGTGAAGGGGTTCCATCAAACCACCGTTCAACACTAAGGGTGACTGTTTATATATTTTTCGACATAATTTTTGGTAATGAATATTCTCTTTAGTTATTAAACTTGACAGAGTTATTGAAGAAGGCTTCTCCTCGCTTCTTTCATCGATGTTTTTGACACAATGACGACAATATTTTTTGATACTTTGGGCGAGATTTAAAAGGAAATCACAAAACAATGCAGAGAACAGTGGAGACGACACCGTTTAGAGGCGCCTCAAAATTCTCCTCGGATAGAAGTTCAGGCTGGCTCTGGCCTTTGGAATGTCCATACCAATGTTTATTCCAAGGCTCATCAGATCCCTCGGAGAGCGGACATGCCATTTGGTCTCGGCCGAACTCGTGATGAATCTCGGGACCGAATACTTGTCAACGAGCTGCCATGTCTTGGCCATAAAGCGGAGTATCTGCACCCTCTCGTAGAGGTTCGCCCCGAGAAGCGGTGCCAGAGAGAATCCTATCGCGACATTCCTCCTGGCCGCTATCCCCGCCAGGATGTGGTCAAAGCCCGAATCCTTTCTTCCAAACCAGGGGGTTATGAGTGCATCCACTCCACTCTCAAGGGCGGCGCGGTTTACCCTCATGTCCCCGCCCTGGACGTAGAGGAGGACCTTTAAATTGCGGTTCTTCACCTCGCGGATGAGGCTGGGCTTTTTTGTAACTATCAGGAGCGCCACCCTTCCGTATCTTTCGCGAAGCTCTTTAATCTCCTCCTTGAGCTTTCCCCAGTCGGGGGGACTTTCGAGAACGAGCTTTTTGGTGAAGACAACCTCGTCGAACCACTCACTGGCCAATTTGTAGGCTTCCTCGCTCCTAACGTCCATCTCAACGAAATAGTCTTGGGAGAAAGAGACCTCCCCTGCCCATGATTCCTGAAGAGAAACTCCCTCATTCATTCCTCCAGCCACTCCCGAATGGCTTTAACCACTGCATCCTTCCTCATGGGAAAGGCCTTGACCTTTATCCTAACCTGGATAGTATCGCCACCCTCGTCAACCTCTGCCTCGCCGAGGTAGGCCTTCTGCTTGTTGAACCTCACGTAGAGCGTTCCCTCCTCGTCAACCTTCTCGTCAAGGTTCTCAATAACGTAGCGCCTATCATCTTCTCTCAGCAGTTCCTTAAAGTAGTCGAGGAACTTTCTAACGGCCCTGCTCCGTTTTATCTCGACGTTGACGACCTTGATGGGGTTGCCGAAGAAACCCGTGGTCTCGTCTACGTCAAAGATTATGTCCTCGTCGTCTATCCCCTCAGGGATGAAAGTTCCGATAGCCTCAAGGACCTTGTCCTCGTCCTCGGTGGCGTGAATAAACGTGGTAATCCTGATATGGTGCGCCCTTATGCCCATTGGTCTCACCGGGGAAAATTGGGACAGGTGCTTTAAAAGGTAACCGCAACTACCGTTTGGGAAAAACTTAAATAAAATCCCATTAAACTAACTATGGTGGAAATATGCTGGCAAAAGTGGATCCAAAGGGAAGACTGTACCTCCCCAAGGAGCTGAGGAAGAATCTCCCAAAAGAGGTTTACCTCGTCAGGGTGGATGATGGCATACTCATAGTTCCCAAGCCAGAAGACCCCTTAAAGGAGCTTGAAGAGCTTGGAAAAAACCTTCCGAACATCACGATTGAGGAAATCAGGATGGAAATCCTAAAAGAGGCCGAAAAGCTCGCAGGTGAGTGAAATGGTCTATGCTGACACCGACTTTTTTCTAGCCCTTTTAAAGCCCTCCGACTGGCTTAAGGAAAACGCCAGAAAAATCTACGAAAGGTACGTGGACGAGATAACAACTTCAGAAGCAACGTTTCTTGAGCTACTGATACTCTCAAAGAAGTTCAACCTTGACCCTGTTAGACTTTTGGCAGCGGTTATGGCGATAATAGGGGAAGAAAACGAGGACTACCTCCGTGCAGCATACTACATGAAGGAGCATAGTCTCAATCCTTTCGATGCTGTTCACGCGGCAAAATGTGGAGGGACAATAATAAGCTCGGACAAAGCCTTTGACAAGTTAGGAATCAAAAGGATAAAGCTCGAAAACCTGGAAGAAGAGTAGAGGGCATCACTTGCCCTTGCCCTTGTTGGCCCTTATGCTGGGCCTGACCTTCTCAGCCCCTTTGCCCTTGTTCCTAAGTCCCCTGCTCTTCCTGCCCGTTGAAGTGAGTCCGCGGAAGACCCTACCCTTGTGGGCCTTGCCGGCTATCCAGTT
>JALSNG010000079.1 GCA_026987155.1 Thermococcus sp.
CAGATTGTGTGTCCACATCAACCCAGGGAAGACCGTCAAGAAAGGTAATCTCAAGCCGGGCCCTCCCAATCACCTCACTTAGTGAATAGTCGCCGTTTTTCTCTTCTTCGAGTTCCGAGGTTATATTGAAGATACCCTCATCCACCACGAAGAAGCCCGTATCGACAGCATCCCAGTCATTAAGGGATTTTCCTATCTCAACAACCCTGCCTTTTTCAACCTTAACCTTGGTCGCCTCACCAACTTCCACCCATCTCGGCTTTCTATCCGCTATAAGACCCATCCCCCGCAGGGCTTCCCGGATAAACTCCTCGCCATAAACGTGGTCGCTCATCACGAGTACAAACCTTCCTGAGACATGCCCCCTTGCCAGATGCAACGAGTGCCCGTTGCCCTTCTCCGGCTCAGGATTGACTATAAGCTCCGCGTTGAAGGGGTACTTCTCCAAGAACCTGCGATAGAGGTTTACATAGCGACCATTTGTAACGATAACAAAGCGGTCTATGCCATATCTCCTCAAGAGCTCCATTGTCCGGTAAAGAATCTCCCTCCCCCCAACCTTCAGGAGCCCCTTGGGTTTCCCACCCATTCTCGTTCCGAGACCTGCCGCAAGAATCACTGCCTCCACGGGCATCACCTTTTTAAGCCCTTCGGTGAGGCCTCCATCAAGAGAACCGGGATTAAATTAACTGCAGGTAATTTAAAAGTTTCGGTGGTGAAGATGCGCATTGCTGTGCTCTATTCCGGCGGGAAGGACTCCAACTACGCCCTCTATTGGGCTCTGAGACAGGGATTCGAGGTCAAATACCTCATCTCAATGGTGAGCGAGAGTGAGGAAAGCTACATGTACCATGTCCCGAACATACACCTCACAGAACTCCAAGCAAAGGCAACAGGAATCCCCCTGGTGAAGGGCTTCACAAGCGGCGAGAAGGAGGAAGAGGTTGAGGACATGAAGGCAGTCCTTGAGGGGCTGAAGATCGACGGAGTCGTTGCAGGTGCCCTGGCAAGTGAATATCAGAAGCAAAGGGTCGATAGAGTCGCTAAAGAGCTTGGGATAGAAAGCTTTGCCCCAGCCTGGCATCGTGACCCTGTTGAGTATATGCGAGAGATAATCGGCATCTTTGATGTTGTCATTGTGGGAGTTTCGGCCTATGGCTTCGACGAGAGCTGGCTCGGTAGAAGGATTGACGAAAAAGCCCTTGGAGAGCTGGTAGAGCTCCACAGAAAGTACAAAATTCACGTTGCTGGAGAAGGCGGGGAGTTTGAGACTTTCGTTAGAGATGCACCGTTCTTCAAGGCGAGTATAGTCTTTGATGAAGTCGAAAAAGAGTGGGATGGGTTCAACTACTCGGGTGTTCTAAGGGTAAAAGGAGCCCACCTCAAAAAGAAATAGATCAATGGAAGGT
The DNA here is from genome assembly GCA_026987155.1 of Thermococcus sp. GTDB lineage: Archaea > Methanobacteriota_B > Thermococci > Thermococcales > Thermococcaceae > Thermococcus. The sequence continues at coordinate 1,410 of JALSNG010000079.1, forward strand.
ATTTCCGTCCCATCTCATGAGAACTACCGGCATTCCCGCCCGGTATTTGTTAGAGATGGCAATGAAAGTACCAACATCCCGTACACAGCCCGTACAATCCCCTAAAAAAGCAAGGGCACGCCCACTCTCGTTCCCAGAGTAACGCCTGAGAAAGCCCGCCATCACTGGAAGGAAACTCCCGCTAAAGAAGTGTCCCCGTAGGATATCGGAGCCCTCTCCAGCTGTGATATTCACGTAGTAGTACCCTTCACCCCAGAAATCCATTGCAAGTTCAAATCCGCTTCCAGTAAGAACCTTCATTTTATCCACCGAGACGTTAACCGGAACTGAGGGGGGAATGAACACCCTGGCCAGAACATTCTCAGAGAGAACGGGCTCCACAAGATTCAAAACAAAGTCATAAAACCCGGCCACGGCACTCGGAAGGGCGGAAGAGTTGGGGGAGTCAACATAGTACCACGAAACCCCTCCCCTAACGGTTATGTTGAAAGGAGCCACGAGGGGGTAAACCCTCCAGAAAAAGTCTCCCATGCGCTGTGACACCTCGTAGTAGAGCCCATCCCCGTTGGTCACATGCAACGTCCCGTTTGAAAAGTCGTAACGTTCTGGAACCACCGCAACGTAATCGACGGAACCGTTCTCATAATCCACTGCGGCCACATGGACGTGCCTCACTTCTGGCGACACTACAAGAAAAAGCTGTCCAGTCAAAATTTTTGGATTTACCACGGGGGAAACCTGTGAGAATTCAACCGGGGAAGGACTTAGCTTGGAGGTATGGGCAACCTGGTTCCCCGAACCACCGATGCATCCTACCGCAAGAACTACGACCACAACGACCATGAGCAGTGGAGGCACGTATCTCATCCCATCACCACCATGGGTGAGTAGTGAACACAGAAAAGTTTTTCTCCTTTCAGGAGAACCAACTTGAGGTGGTAAGGGTGATGGAAGGGCCTATCGGGATAGTCTACGGCGAATCAACAACGGACAGGTTTACATTCATCGTGAACCCTCACGTTGAGCTCCCGAAGTTTGGCGAGTTCGTTGTCGTGAAAAACCGAGAGGGAGAGGATGTTCTGGCCTCAGTTAGGGGAATTAGAAACGTTAACTGGTTGATGGAAGCAGGAAAAGGGAGTTACGACTACGTTGAAAAAACGGTGAGGGTGTTCTCCTCGGGCGTCCTCGGAAAGAGTGAGGCGTTGATAGCCAACGCCCGCGTGCTCGGAGTGTTGAAAGGAGGAACAAGTTTCAGGCAGATGCCCAACAGAGTCCCGATAAAACCCGGAGAAAACGTATACCTCGCCAGGGACGAGGACTTAGCCAAGATATTCTCCCACGGACACATAAGCATCGGCCGCCTTCTCGCGAGAGAGAACGTTGACGTGAAACTCGACGTCAACAAACTCGTTTCAAGGCACTTCGCAGTTCTTGCCGTCACTGGAGCGGGGAAATCCAACACGATAGCCGTTCTGACCAGGGAGCTCGTCAGCAAAGTCAATGCAACGGTCGTGATACTCGATCCCCACGGGGAATACAGGACGCTCAGCTGGCCCGGGGCCAAAGTAAACCCAATAAAGGCAAGTATAGACCCGGCGAAAATAAGGTTGAGTGAGCTGGCAACCCTTCTCGGGATAGCAGAGAACGCAAGTCTACAGAGGCGCTTCTTGGGTCTTGTGTACAGAACGGTCAAAGCTGAGGCGAGGAGCGAAGGAAGGGTGACGGGAGGACTCGACTTTATCTACGCAATGGAAGACAAAATAGAGGAGTGGATAAGGATCTACGAGAACACCGAGGAGAAGGTAATATACTACACTGACGAAAAGGGAAACCGTGTTCCGAGGAAGATACAGGCAAAAGACCTCGATTCCCTGATAAGGCTAAAGGATTACCTCGGTGAACTCAGGGCGAACTTCGGAGAATTCATAAGCCCGGTGAACGTTCTGAGCGAGATAAGACCCGGCAGGGTGAACGTCATTGACCTCAGCGGGATGGAGGAAGAGCAGATGATAGCCCTCGCGAGTTTCGTGCTGCGGGGAATCCTAAAGAACCGCGTTGAGTACGTAAAAGGGGTCAGGACGGGCGACAAAACCCTTGTCCGAGAGGTTAAGGAGATGTACCCTGCACTGACAAAACCCCTTCTCGTCATCGTTGAGGAGGCACACATCTTCGCGCCCAGGGGGGAGAAGAACCAGGCCACCCTCTGGCTCGGAAAAATAGCAAGAGAAGGGAGGAAGTTCGGCGTGGGACTTGGTATAGTCTCGCAAAGGCCAAAAAAGCTCGATGACGATGTTCTAAGTCAGACAAACACTAAGATAATCCTTAAGCTCGTTGAACCTAACGACCAGCGCTACGTCCAGCAGGCAAGTGAACAGATAAGTGAGGACCTCCTAAGCGACATAGCCGCACTTGGAATAGGCGAGGCGGTGATAGTTGGTACCGCAATGCCCCTTCCGGCAATGGTGAGAATACACAGCTTCACAGAGATGGGTGGAAGCTACGGTGGAGGGGACATAGACATTGTGGAGGAGTGGCTCTCCGGTAAAGTTGATGAAAAAAGCGAGGAAGATATGATAGGAGAGCTCGTGTGAGGTGTGTCCATGAAATTTGTACACATAGCCGATCTCCACCTTGGAAGAACTCAGTTCAACCAGCCCTTCAGGTACGATGACTATCTGAAAGCATTTAGGGAGACCATAGAGAAGTCCGTGAAGATGAAGGTGGATTTCATACTCATAGCTGGCGATCTGTTCCACGTTAGCAAACCATCTCCCCGAACCCTGAGGGACGCGATAGAGGTGCTCTCCATTCCAAAAAAGAGAGACATTCCCGTTTTCGCGATAGAGGGAAACCACGATAAGACTATAAGGGAAACCTCTGTCTTTGACCTTCTCGAACATCTCGGGCTTCTCTACACGGTGGGTCTAAAGAGAGAGCCGAGGGAGAGTGAGTTCCAGAGAAGCGATAAGAAGGGCAGTGCCTACCTAATTCACGGCGAAGTGGGAGATCTAAAGATATATGGACTGAGGCACTACAGCAGGTGGCAGCTCATTAGGGGTGATAAAAACCTTCTAAAGAGTCTGTTCAAGAAGGGAGATATTCTTATGCTCCATCAGGCAATAGACTACCTTTCATCCGATACTCCCTACGCTAAGGCCTTCGACCTCCACGTAAACGAGCTACCCGAAAGCTTTTCCTACTACGCACTGGGACACATCCACCTGGCGAGGATAGCGGAACCCTCAAAAACAGGGCTCAGCGGGCCGATAGTGTATCCTGGCTCCCCAGAAAGGAGTGAAGTACGGGAAGCGAGCCACAGGATAGTCTACAGAAAAAGGCTCGTTGAGAGAGAGCTCATAGAAAACAGAAAGGGGTTCTACGTAGTGGAGGACTTCCAGCCGGAGTTCGTCGAAGTGAAAACAAGACCCTTTTACTCGGTAACGGTGGAAGGGTCATCAAAAGAGGAATTCAGAAAGAAACTCAGGGAGATAGTTCCCCTCCTGGAAAAAGGCTCTATTGCAGTTATCACCCTCGAAGGGACTGTTAAAGGAGGATTAAGCATAGCGGAGGTCCAGGATGTCATCAGGGACTCGGGGGTGGCTTACTACACCTTCCACAGCAGAATCTCTTCCGAAATCGTGAAGAGCATGGGGGGAGTCAAAGAGGAGGAGCTGTTTACCGAATGGGAAAAAGAAGTTCTCAGACACCTAAGGACAGAACCCAGAGAGTTTAGGGAGAACCTGGATGGATTCCTCGAATGGCTCATGGAGAGCTTTGAGAAAAGGCCCGCGAAATCGGAGAAATCAAAAAAGGAAGTAACAAAGGAAACAGTGGAGTTCAAAAGGGTCGGGAAAAAGGAGTTCAAAAAGCCCCTTAAGAGTGCCGGCTTGGACGCGTGGCTTGGGAGGGGATAATTATGAGACTTAGGAGGATTGAGATAAGAAACTTCCGATCACACTCCAACAGCGTCATCCAATTCAACAGTGGAATAAACCTTATAATCGGTCAGAACGGTGCTGGGAAGAGCTCCATCCTTGAGGCAGTTTTTGCAGCCCTTTACCTCGGGCATCCCAGTTTTCCGAAGGGCTACCGTCAGGTTAACACGAGAATGGGTTCAACCGGCATGGAACTCAGACTCGAGTTTGAACACGATGGTAGGGTCTGCTCAATACTCCGAAAAGAAGGTGAGAGCCACCTCAAAATAGACGGAAAGGTTACTGCAGAAGGGGAGAGTGAGATAGCCCGTTGGGTGGAAAAAAACGTGTTTTCCCTCCATGTCTACAGGAACGCACTTTACATCCGTCAGGGCGAGATCGAAAGAATAATCACCGACGAGGAGACAAGAAACAAGCTCCTGAGAAAGGTTTTAGGGATTGAGGATCTTGAAAAGGCCGAAGAGAACCTCAAAGAGACCCTTCGGGAGATAAAGCGTAGGAAAACCGAGAAGAAGAACCTGATCCTAAGAGAGAGGGAAATCAAAGAGTCCATAGCTGAGTACGAGAGAAAAATGGAGGAGACTATGAAAGAGATTTCAATGCTTCGAGAGGAGTTAAACATTTCAAAAAAAGAGCTCTCAGAAGTGAAGGAAAAACACGCTCTGATGAAAGAGCGGAAAGAAAAGCTGTCAAACCTTGAAAAGAAAATCGCTGAAAACGAGAGAAAATACGAGGGACTCCTCGAGCTCACAACTACCTATCGGAGGCAGATAGAAGAGCTCACGAGAGAACTTAAGGAACTGAAAGAAATGCACTATCGACTTAAGGAGTTAGAAGGAGTAGCAGAAGAGTACGAAAATCTAAAAGAACTTTTGAAAAAGGAGGAGATCCTAAACAGGCTAATCCTTAAAAAAGAACGCCTGAAAGAGAGGAGGGGACACCTCCAGACAGAAATGGAGAAAGAGGAAGAGCTCAGAAAGGAACTGGACCGGCTGGAAGAAGAATACCGTCGGCTCAATAAGAGGTTGAAGGAATTAAAGAAGTCTACGGAGGACCTCAGAAAAGCTGAAATGCTTATCCAAGAAAAAGAGAGATATCTCGGAGAGCTCAGGAAAGCAAACATGACCCGAGAAGAACTTTTGAAAAAGTTAGATGAAATAGGGAAGGCAAAAAAAGAGCTGGAAGAGCTCATGGAAGATATCATGAAAATAAAAAACGCCCTTTCCGAGCTGGAAGGCAGAGAAAAAAGCCTTCAGGAAAATCTCAAAAGGCTCGAAGGTGCAAATGTGTGCCCCCTTTGTCGGCGTCCAATCGAAGAACATGACGAAGAGGAGATAATGAGGGAGTACAGCGTGGAGTTTGAGAGAATAGCGGGGGAAAAACGCAGACTCCTCGAAAGGCTCATGAAACTCGAGGAAAGAAAGAAAACCCTCGAGGAGATTCTGAAAGACGAGAAAAGGCTGATAAGCCTGTCCAAAGTATTGAGCCTACTCGATAGCACCGAAGAGAAGCTCAGGGAGTTTGATCTTGAAAGACTTAGGAAAGAAGCGGAAGAGTTTGAAGAAACCAGTAGAAAAGTCGTCGAGATTAAAAGGGACATACTAAACCTCCAGAGGGAACTTGAAAAGATTAAAAAAGTTAGGGAGGAACTCGAAGAAATCGAAAATAGCCTAAAGGCGCTCTCGGACAACATTGACTCCGTTAAATCTGAAATTGTAAACAGAGGCTTTTCCTCAATGGGGGAGGTAAAGAAAAGAATGTCCGACCTTGAAGTCCAATACAAAGAGTACCTGTCACTGAAAAGCGTTCCCGAGAAAATTGAAACCACGGAAAGGAAGATCTCAAAACTCAAAGCCATCAGGGATGAAAAGGAGAAAACCCTTATGGAAATCAAACAGGAGCTTGCCGAGTTGAGGGATAAGTGGAGCATCCTATCCAAACAGTTCTCGGAAGAAGAGTTTAACGAAGTTGAGAGGAGGTACCGCCACCTTCTCGAGCAAGTGGCAGGCCTGGAAAAAACCGTGGAAGGGCAAAAGAACCTCCTGGAAGAGTTAAAGAAACACCTTGATGAGCTCAGAAAAAGGATGAAGGAAATCCTTGAGGCAAAGGGAGAACTTGAAATACTCGAAAAGCTGGAGAAAGAGCTTACCGGTTTAAAGGACAAGGTTGCAAAGTTCAAAGCCGAGGAAGAGATAAGAGGGCTTTCAGAAGTGGAAAGAATAGCAGGTGAGACGTTTTCGGAGATGACCGAGGGCAAGTACCAAGGAATCAGGATAATCCGAGAGAAAAAGTTCAAAAAGGAGAGACTCCTGATAAAAGTCCTCTACCAGGGAAGGGAGGTGGATGTGGACTTCCTAAGTGGTGGAGAAAGGATAGCCCTTGGGCTGGCCTTCCGTCTTGCACTGTCCCTCTACAAAGTGGGGAACATGGAACTCCTAATACTCGATGAGCCAACACCCTTCCTCGATGAGGAGAGAAGGAGAAAGCTGATAGAGATCATCTCCCAGCACCTCCGGAAGATTCCACAAGTCATAATAGTCTCACACGACGAAGAGCTGAAAGATGCGGCGGACTACGTCATAAGGGTCACGCAACTGGCGGGGAGGAGCAGGGTGGAGGTGGAAAACGTTGGAGCGTATCAGTGATGTTCACCTGGATGCAGTCAGGAGTTACCTACTAAAACAGCTGAAGACCATAGAAAAACTAAGGGAGCTCGTGGGAGAGAGGTACACGTGGCACGATTTTCCCGAACCGAAGGAGGGCAGGGTTTACGGGGTGGACGGAAGCAGGATGATGAAGAGACTGAGCGGGGCAATAGTCTACGCCGTCTCGTCGGCTGGAATCGGCGAGAATATGTATCACTGGCACGAGATAGGGCTCGTGTCCCCCTACAAGCACGTGGACGAGCGAGTCAGGATACACATGGAAATCCTGGAAAAGAGAATGGGAGCGATGCTCGGAGAAATGGGTGCAGATTTAATCCTCATAGACGGAACACTCAGCGGTTCCGTCATAAGACCCCCAAGCTACATCAACTCAACGACAAATGACCTCTACAATAAGCACGGAAAGCGGCTCCTCAACGTGGCCAGCGGCTTTCTAAATGTTCTAAGCGAAAGATGGGACTCATGGAAGGAGAAACTCCAGGAGGAGGGTGTTATAAACTTTCCAACACTTTTATCGCGTGGCGAACGGGGAAAGAACCTTTTCCAAGTTCTCGGTGAGGAAGGGGTTGAAGAGGCCAAGAACGGCTGGTGGAAAAAGGATGAGGAAGACATTACAATACTGTTCGAGTACCTTGAGTTGCTCCACTCCCTTGACAAACTTTTCAACCACAGGGTGGCCTCTATAGCAAAGACATTTTACAGGGACGACGTGGTGAGGAGCGTCTTAAAAGAGCAAATCGTCCCAATGCTTGATGCGCCAGTCCTCGATGCCCTATCGAGTAA
>JALSNG010000080.1 GCA_026987155.1 Thermococcus sp.
AAAAGCAGAGGCATTAGAAGTTGAAGTTTATATCCTTCATCAGCTGGTCGTAGAACTCCTCCTTGTAGAGCTCCGGGTAGCGCATGATGTAGTCGTACTGTCTCTTAAGTATGTTGTAGTGGTTTCTCTCCATGTCAGCGAGCATCTCAAGGAGCATCTTGGTGTTTTCGGTGGCGGCGTAGCCGGCGAGCTCTTTGTAAAGCTTCTCGCTGACGAGCTCAGCTTCCATAGCTATCTCGTAGATTTCATCGATGTTAACGTCGGGCTTCTTGACGGCCTCAGCCATCTTCTCGGCTATTACCTTGAACTCCGCCATGACGTCGATGTCTATTTTCTTCGGCTCTGACCTCTCGCCCTTGAACTTCTCGGCCATCTTTTCTATTATCTCGCGGTGCTTGTCCTCTTCCCTCGCCAGGAAAAGAAGTTCATCCCGGATTATGTCGCTCTTGGTCAAGGAGGCGAGTTTTTCGTAGGCCTCCTTGGCCCTTATCTCGGAGTTTACTGCAATTTCAAAAACTTCCTTGTCCGTTATCTCCATCGGAACCACCAAAGAGGGTACCACACACCACCATATTAACGTTTCGGAGCACAAGTGAGTAGTGGACAAGTTTAAAAACGCCTTTTCCATTTGAAGTTCATGCTCTACGTTGAGATACTCGGAAACCTGCCGGAGATGGCGAGGGATGAAGTAAAGGCGATGCTTGAGCTTGGGAACGGAGAGATAGTTGATCAGGACTACCTTTTCCTCAAGGTCGGGGCAGGAGAGAGGGTATTTCCTTTCCTGAACCGACTCGGTCTTTCCCACGAGTACGGAGAGCTTATTGTTGAAGCCGAATCGGGGGAGGAGCTCCTGGAGAAGGCGAAAGAAGTCGAGTGGCCGATTGAGGGGACCTTTAAAGTTGACGCCGAAACGATGGCCAACTGCAGGCACGATGTTTTAGACCTACCCAGGAAGCTCGGCGCGGTTATTCATTCACAGGGCTTCCGCGTGAACCTCTCACGGCCGGACACTCTGGTCAGGGTCTACTGCGGCGAGAGGCTCTACGCCGGGATAAGGCTCCGCTATTTTGACCCCAAGGACTTCGAGGGCAGAAAGGCCCACCACAGGCCGTTTTTCAGGCCGATTTCCCTCCACCCGAGGGTTTCAAGGGCTCTTGTGAACCTCACGAAGGCGAGAACAGAACTCCTCGACCCAATGATAGGCGCTGGTGGCATTCTGATTGAGGCAGGCCTTCTCGGACTGAGGGTCTACGGCGTTGACATAAGGCCAGAGATGGTCGAAGGCGCTGAAATGAACCTCAGGCACTACGGAATAAGGAACTACGAGCTGAAGCTCGGCGACGCAACTGAATTGGGGAAGCTGTTTGATAAAAAGTTCGAGGCTGTAGCAACGGACCCACCCTACGGCACCTCGGCGACCCTCGCCGGAAGAAAGCGGGACGAGCTTTACAGGAAGGTCCTTGAGAGCATCCACAACGTCCTTAAACCCAGTGGAAGGCTGGCGACAGCCTTTCCGGCGAGCTTTGATGGGGAGGGGGAAGCCGAAAAACTCGGATTCAGGCTCTTGGGGAAATACTACCAGCGGGTTCACAAGAGCCTCGACAGGTACTTCTACGTGTTTGAGAAGTAATTATCGGTATGCATACTTCATCAAAGTCTTCAACGGGATTGAACTTCACAGCGGAGATGCACACGAACGGTTCGAAGCGTCTGATAGAAAACCTGTCCCAAAGTTCGTACCCATGCAGAGAGTAACAAAAAGCTTTTTATTAACTTTCCCTTAGAATAGGTCGGGGGTTGCCATGGCCGGCAGGAGTGAGATTCCTCTGATCGAGTTTCTCGAAAGACTGCGGAAGGGAGAGGACGTAATGGTGGAGTACGGATCCAAAGAACCAGCCCACCTGATATTCCTCTCATTCTTAGAGTCCCTCAAAAGACTTGGAAGGAAGTTCCTGCTCATTGATGAGCTCGACCAGCTCCACGTCTTCAGGGCCCACGTTAAGCTCTCGGGCCTTGATGTTGGGGCTATCGACGAGGCAAAGGTGGTGAAGTTCGGCGGAATCCTGAACACCGGTAACGTCGTCGGAAGGATTGATTTGACGGAAGAGCCGCCCGTGAGAAAGAAGAGGTACGAGGAAATCCTCAAAAACCTTGGAGAGAGCATGGACTTCCGACTGATGCTTGGATTCGACAAGGTCATCAGAAGCTTCGAAGGGAACCCAAAAGAAATAGAGCGGATATTTGGCTACCTTATAAGGCCACACTTAGGGGATGAGAGCAGGGTAACGGTATACATGGTGAACCGCGATCTTCTAAGACCGGAGATTCTCAACGAGATGAGGGAGCACGCAACGAGAGTCCTTGAATCCCGCCTCAGCGGCAATGGGCTTTCACTCGTGGTCACAAAATCAATCCACGTTGACGAGTACGGAACAGGGATAAGCATATGAAAGGAGAAGAGGTTAATCTTCAAGCCAAATCTCCAGCCTCTGCTTTCCTTTTCCAAGGCTGGAGCGCTTGAACTTCTTAAGGTGGCCTATCTCCTTTATGTCCCTCACGTGTGTTCCCCCGCAGGGAATCACCTCGAAGTCCCTTATCTGAGTGTATCTTGTTTCCCCTTCCCACCATATCTTCATCTCGCCGCCCTCATCGACGAGACTGTTGAAGGTCTCGATTATCTGCTCCTTCCACTGGTTTACGTTCTCAGGGTAGGTTATATCGTATCTGCCCTTCTCGACGCTCATGCCGCTCCCGTAGAGCTGCCACTCGCCTGGGAGGACAAGGTTGAGGACGTGCTCGAGGAGATGCATCGCGCTGTGTATCCTCATGAGTCTGTAACGATAATCCCAGTCGAGCTTGAGCTCGACCTCATCGCCGGGCTCGAACATTTCTGGCTCAGCCACCACGTGCCACACGTTTTCGCCTTCCTTGTAAACGTCGAGAACCTCGACACCGTTTATCGTCCCCCTGTCGTGGGGCTGACCGCCGCCGGTCGGGTAGAATACCGTCTGGTCGAGGAGGAGGGCATTCTCTTTAACCTCAAGAACCTTCGCCTTCGCCTCCTTCAGATAGGCATCCTCGTAGTAGAGCTTACGCGTCATCTTAACCACCCATGAAGAATCGGTAAGCACCATTTAAATGAATATCGAAAAGGTGAAGGCTCATGACCTTCTCCTGTAGAGGAGCAGGGGCAATACCGCGAGGCCGAGGAAGAGTGCCGGCCCGCATATACCACCCTTGCCGTTTTCTCCAAGGGTGTACTTGAATTCCACCTTGGTCGGAACCTTTGCCATTAGTGCGGAGTAATCCTCCTTCTTCATGCCATAGCGGATAAAAACCTGGCTCTTTATCACGATCTCAGAATCGCTGACCTTCTCCACTTTCATAGTGACCCTGCTACCGTTGGCTTCCACGTCTATGTCCCGTGGTACTTTGATGAACTTCGCGCCCTTAGGGAGGGTTATCCTGGTCGTCACGCTCTGGTTTATCTGGGCGTTTATCCTGTTTAGCGTAGGGATGCTGTTTAAGCCCAGTGTCGGGTCGTAGGTGTAGGTGTAAACGCCTTCCGAGTACTTCGTGTAGTTTGAGAGAACCCAGTGAAGCCTGACAAAGAGGGGCCCGGTGGAGTTGACGTTCTCAAGGGTTATGTTCCAGTCCTTTATCCCAATGCCCTCGCTCTGGAACTCTTTTGCGTAGCTCTGGTATATGGAGTTGACTATGTTCCCCTCCCCATTCGTCATGATCTGGAGCTTTAGGTAGTTTATGTAGGATTTAGGTTCCACGTATTCGTCGAGGGTGTCAAGGGTGGTCGTCTCCTTTCCAACGCTTATGTTGTTGTAGACGTTGAGAAGCCAAGTAGTGTAATTGCCCTCACTGCCCTTCCGGCCGGAGTACCTGATGACGAAAGCCTGGGGGGCACCGTAGAGCCTGTTCAAGTCCTGCATTGTAACGTTCTCAGTCAGATGAACGCGGGAGTGTATCCACACACTGTTACCCGTGGCGTTGACCTTGATGAAAACGTAACTTCCATCGGACTCCTCGTTATACTCGGCTGGTAGCTTGAGTATTCTCGCACCCTCCGGCAGGGTCACTTCGTAGTAGTTGTCAAAATCGAAGCTCCCGTTGATCTGAGTGGGGTTTATCTGCGACAGCTCCGTGACCCTGAGGAGGTCAAGGTCTATCTCCCAAACGTTGTCGTAGGAGTAGTACTTCGCAAAACCGAGTATTTTGCCAGTGACTGCCATGACAAGCGGACCCGTGGAATTGTAACCTGTTATCTCTCCCGTTGCATTCACGAGTGTCATTCCCTTTTGGGAGAGGGCCTGAACCTGCTGCTCAATGAAGAGCCTCGTTGCGTTCTCAATCCCCATCTTGATGATGCTCTCCTTCGTCTTGTTGACCATGTCGGGAGGACCGTAGTAGGTGGTGACGAACTTTACGTCAGCGGAACCGTCCCAATGCACCATGTACCTCTGCTCAAGCTTCTCCGAATAACCCTCCGCACCAAGGGCAGGCCATGCAAAAAGGCTCAACCCGAGAATTAGCAACAGGGCGAAAGCAACTTTTCTCATTAAATCAACCTCCAAAGAGACACTAATACCAGAGAACGCAGTGGGGTATTTAACCTTATCCATGGAAAGAATAGAAGAGAAGTTAAAGTTTGCCCTCCTCGAGTTCGCCCTCCGTCTTAGCAACTATAGCAGTTCCCGTCAGGTCACCGGTTACGTTAACCATCGTCCTGCCCATGTCGAGGATGGCATCAATTCCCAGTATCATCGCGTAGGCCAGTGCAACCGGACTGCCCTCTGTCAAGTCAAGACCAACGCTCTGAAGGACCATCGCAAGCATTATCGCCCCGGCACCAGGGACACCCGCCGTTCCTATAGATGCCAGAACCGCCGTCAGAACAACTATGAGCTGCTGGCCAAGGGTTAAGGGATGTCCTATGGCATTGGCCACAAAGAGTACCGTCACGCCCTGATACAGAGCCGTTCCATCCATGTTTATCGTCGCACCGAGGGGGAGCGTGAAGGAGAATATGCCCCTGCTGATGCCCATTTCCTCCGCAACGCGCATCGTGACTGGTAAAGTACCGCTTGAGCTTCTTGTAACAAAGGCCGTTAGCATTGCATCCTTGGCTTTCCTTATGAACCTGAGTGGATCTATCCTGAAGACCTTTAGCAGGACGAAGTACACGAGAAGTATCTGGAGGGTAAGGCCAACGTAAACCGCAACCACAACTGTGGCGAGGGGACCTATGACCTTGACGCCCTGTTTGGCCATGACGTAGGCTATCAACGCAAACACACCGATTGGAGCGTACTGCATGACGCCGCCCACAATGAGATACATGGACTCGGCCAGACCGTCGAATGCCCTCAGGAGTGTAGTTCCCGAGGCCTTCAACCGCTCATCGTTGCTGTTCATGAGGTACGTGAGTGCTATCCCGAGGATTATGGCAAAGAATATCACCTGAAGAACCGCACCGTTGCTCAGTGATGCGAACGGATTCGTGGGGACTATGTTAAGGAGGGTCTTAACGAGCGACGGTGGGGCCGCCTGAATGGCCTTCCCCGTGCCACTACCGAGTTCAATCCCCCTACCTACCCGGAAGAGATTGCCCATGAGAAGGCCAAAGAAGACGGCAAAGGCCGACGTCAGGAGGTAGTAGACCACTATCTTAACTCCAACCCGACCAAGCCTCGCAGGACTTATGCTCGCCGCACCAACGACGAGGGAAGCCAGGACTATGGGCATGACAAGCATCTTCAGCAGCCTTACAAATAGGTCCCCGAAGGGTTTGACGTAGGTGCCAACAAAGTCGGCCCAGCCGAGGTATCCCGCCAAGAGACCGAAAGCAACGCCGAGTACCAATCCCCACAGTATCTTCCAGAGAACAGGATAATCCAGGTATCTCCTCAACAGACCCATCCACAACACCCCCGTTCATCGATGTAGATCAATGGGGAAGAGCAATAATAAATGGTCATCAGGTTGTATATAAACCTTTGGAGAGACACATGAAAGACAGGGAATATCTCCCATGCAGATCAGGGGAGGGGCCTGATAGAAACGTCCCCGTAGAGAATCCTTTTCAGCGAGCCTCCAACGTTGAGGAGGAGGGAGCCGTCGTCGAGAACGTCGACAGCCATTCCCACGACCCTTTCATCTCCATCAAAGACCTCAACGAAACGACCGAGGATAAAAGTCCTCTCCCTAACTTTCTCCATTAGGAGGAAAGGATCCTCCTTGAGTATTCCGTACCATGCATCCATATGAAAGCTGAGACTCTTAAGAACAGCGTCCAGGGAGAATATGTTGCCCGTAAGCTCGAACATGGAAACAGCCCTATCTTCCAACTCCCTGGGAGTGGGGTTATTAACGTTCAAGCCGAGGCCGAGTATGGTGTATTCTGCACCTTTAGCCTCCAGCAGAACACCGGCAATTTTTCTCCCGGCAACCCAAACATCGTTGGGCCACTTTATACCAGAGACTATGCCAAAATCGGCAAGCGTATCGATAACGGACAGAGCACCAACGAAGACCATCCTTGTGTCAACGAAACCTGGCTTTAGAACAACGCTCAACCATAAACCACCCTCAGGCGAAAGCCATCGCCTACCCAGCCTGCCCCTGCCAGAAGTCTGCCTCCTTGCAACTATAAGAGTTCCATCCGGAACTTCCCTTGCCACCGATTTGGCATAATCGTTGGTCGATGAAACTTCTTCGAGCCGTATAACCTTCCTCCCGATAACCTTTTCCACTGCCCACACCGAATTCAGTAGGTTCAAAGCCTAATAAAGTTGCCGAGAGAAAGCTTTAAATTCTCTTAGTGATATATCACTCTCGGTGATTAGTATGGAGCCATACCAGAGTATAGGCATTAAGAGAAGGTTGGGGAGGTTCTTCCGGAGAGACGGGAGGGCCCTGATATTCGCCATGGACCACGGGTTTGAACACGGCCCAACCGATTTTGAACCCGCATGGGAACACGTCGACCCCAAGACGATCATCAGAAAGGTAGTCAGGGCCGGAATCGACGGGGTTATGATGCTCCCGGGCATCGTCAGGATGGCCGGCACGGAACTCAAGGCCGATACGGGACTCATGGTAAAGCTAACGAGCAAGACCGAACTGAGGCCAAAGGAAGAACAGCTGATGCAGAGCCAACTGGCTTTTGTTGAAGACGCGATAAAGCTCGGGGCCGATGCGATAGCGGCGACCGTTTACTGGGGCAGTCCCGCTGAGGACGCTATGATGCGCCAGTTCGCCGAGATAGCGAGCTACGCCCATGACCTTGGCTTTCCGGTTGTGCAGTTCGCCTACCCAAGGGGACCCTACATCAACGAAAAGTACGGCAAAAAGGAGGACTACCGCGTAGTCATGTACGGAGCGAGGGCAGCGGCTGAAACAGGTGCGGACATGATAAAGACATACTGGACCGGCTCGAGGGAGACCTTCGCGAAGGTGGTTGAGGCAGCGGCCGGCGTTCCCGTCCTGCTGAGCGGAGGGGCAAAAACCGAAAGCCCCGTTGACTTCCTGAAACTCGTTTGGGAAGTCATAGAGGCAGGTGGTGCCGGAGCAGTCGTTGGCAGAAACATATTCCAGAGGGAAGATCCAGCGCCGATGATAAAGGCGCTCCTCCGTGTTGTGCACAGGAACGAGGATCCTGAAGAAGCGGCGAAGGCAGAGGGCCTTCTATGATTTCGTTGTTCAACTAACTCCAATTCTTTTCTTGTCGTAAGGCTTTTAAAAGGCCTGTCCACAACCCCCAACGGTGGGGAAGGTTGGGAAAAGTTGAGATAATAGATACAACCCTTAGGGACGCTCATCAGTCCCTGCTTGCGACACGCCTCACAACCGATGACATGATTGCAGTAGCGGAAAAAATGGACGAAATAGGCTTCTATTCGATGGAAGTGTGGGGAGGGGCAACCTTTGACGTCTGCATCCGCTACCTTCGTGAGGACCCCTGGGAGAGGCTCCGCCTGCTCAGGGAGAACATCCAAAAAACTAAGCTTCAAATGCTCCTACGAGGCCAGAACGTTGTGGGTTATCACCACTATCCAGACGACGTGGTTGAAAAGTTCGTTGAACTGGCTTACAAAAACGGGATCGATATCTTCCGAGTCTTTGACGCACTCAACGACGTGAGGAACATGGAGGTGGCGATAAGGAAGGCAAAGGAAGCTGGGGCGGAAGTTCAGGGGGCGATAGCCTACACAACGGGGAAAGTTTTCACGGTTGAGTACTACATGGGAAAGGTCGAAGAGCTTTTGAAGCTCGACGTTGACGTAATAACCATAAAGGACATGGCAGGCCTTTTAACACCCTGGAGGGCCTATGAGCTGGTGAGCGAGATAAAAGAGCGCTACGGAGTTCCCGTTAACGTCCACACCCACTCTACAACTGGAATGGCCGTGGCAACGTACCTGAAGGCAGTGGAGGCAGGAGCGGATTACATAGACACGGCGATAAGTCCCCTCGCCTTCGGAACGGCACAGCCGGGCATACAGACCATCTGGCATGCCCTTCCAGAGGCCGTTGGGAGCCACCTCGACAGGGAGCTCATCCACGAGGTTTCGAGGTACCTGAAGAGACTCCTCGATGAAAAGTACTCGGGCCTACTCCACAAGGAGACGCTCATGGTCAACCCTTACGTTCTGCTCTACCAGGTTCCAGGGGGCATGCTCTCAAATCTAATTGCCCAGCTTTCTGAGATGAAGGCCCTTGACAGACTG
>JALSNG010000081.1 GCA_026987155.1 Thermococcus sp.
CCCCGAGATAGCGGGGAGGGTGGACTGGGAGAAAGCGATGAAGTACCTCGACTTCATAAACGTCATGACCTACGACTTTGCAGGGACATGGATTAACGTCACGAACCACAACGCGCCCCTCTACCACAACCCGAAGTCCCCCCTCCCAGGGAGCGTAAACGAGAGCATAACATGGTACCTCAAACACGTGAACGATCCAACAAAAATAACCCTTGGGGTGCCCTTCTACGCGAGGAGCTTCTCTAACGTCCCACCAGAGAATCACGGACTCTTCCAACCATACAAAGGCACTCCCGATGGAACATGGGGGCCCGCGGGAGAGACGCACGGCGCCATGGACTACTGGGACGTCGCCGAAAAAATCGAGAAGGGCCTGTATGACGAGTACTGGGATGAATACTCAATGGTTCCCTGGGCTTATTCGGAGGCAAAGAGGATATTCATCACCTTCGACAATCCCCTCAGTATTGGTCTGAAAACCCAATACATGCTCAACCACACCCTTGGTGGGATAATGGTGTGGGAGATAACCGCCGACAGGAAGCCAGGAACTGACAGTCACCCCCTCCTCAATGCAATCCTGTGGGGTCTCGGAGAGAAGGAGCCCGTGTGGATTCCAGACAAATACGTACTCGGCTCCAATATCCCAGTAAAAATCGAGGTTGAAGTTCCGACGGCCACAACTCCCCCGCAGGTGCCGGGAAGAGAAGGAATATGCGGACCAGGGATTGCAGTGCTGCTTGGAATCTCGGTCGCAGTCTTTGGACGGCGCTAAACTTTTTTATTCCATCCCCAAATTTTTGCGGTGGGAATATGAGAGTTATCTTAAAGCCACTCTTCGAGGCCGAACTGCCGGCCGATTTCAGCGAGGTGCTAAAGAACAAACTTTTTGGAAAGGAACTCAGGACGGGAGAGGAGATTGAGGTGAGCCTTCTCGGAAAGCCCCTCCGATTCAAGGTTCTTCTGGCCGAGCCTTCACCTCTGAAAGTCAAGGGGAACACGAGGATAGAGTTCTCGCATGGGGAGGTTGAGGTCGTTGATTTTGAGTTCGATGAACCGGTTAAGGATGTGCTCCCCTTCGATGGTGGCTTCGTTGTTGTGCTCGAAAGGAAGGTTCTGATTCTGAACCAGGACGGGCAAAAGATTTATAGCGATGAGTTCGAGGACCTTAACAAAGTTAGGGTTTCCAAAGGACGGGTGGTGATAATCCATGGAGAAAGAAAAATCAGGCTCGTTAAGCCTTGAAAAGTTCACCTTCGATGAAAGCTGGGAGGAGAAGAGAAAGCGTGCGGAGAGAATCGTCGAGATTCTGATGGAAACTTATCCGAGGGAAAAGCTCCTCATCGGCGACCCCTACAGGACCTTAGTCCACTGCATAATCTCACAGCGCATGAGGGACGAGGTAACCTACAAGGTCTGGGAGAGGCTGTTTGAGAAATACGGAGACATCCAGGTGATAGCCAACACGCCGGTCAAGGAGATGCAGGAGTTTCTGAGGAAGAACGGGGTCGGCCTCTGGAAGACCAAGGGCGAGTGGATCGTCAAGGCCTCGCAGATAATCCTTGAAAAGTACGGCGGAAAGGTTCCCGATAACATCCATGAGCTTATGAAGTTACCGGGCATAGGAAGAAAGTGCGCCAACATAGTTTTGGCTTATGGCTTTGGCAGGCAGGCCATTCCAGTGGATACACACGTGAACAGGTTAAGCAAGCGCCTTGGTTTAGCCCCGCCGCGCGTTCAGCCGGAGAAGGTCGAGGAGTACCTTGCAGAGCTGATTCCCTACGAGAAGTGGATTTACGTGAACCATGCGATGGTGGACCACGGGAGGTCAATATGCAAGCCAATAAAGCCGAAATGCGGCGAGTGTCCCCTCAGAGGGCTCTGCCCCTACGCGAAGGGCCTGGTGACTGATGCGGACATAAAGGGAAATTCAAAGAAATAATTCAATCCTCCCCTTCCACTTCCTCGCCGGCGAGCTTTCTCAATTTATCCATGTCGGAGCTCACCGCGATAAGAACGTCCCCTTCTTCAATCGTATCGTCCCTTCCGGGGTTGTATAGGTATCTCCCACCGCGCTTTATCGCCAGTATCCTCGTTCCAATCTTGCTCGGAAGCTTCAACTGAGCGAGGGTCTTGCCAATTAAAACGGAACCGGACCTTACGGTTACCCTTCCCAGTTCCTCCTCCGTGTCCTCCATGATCTTCCTGATTATCGGGTGGGGCTCTATGTCGCGGAGTATTATGTCGGCTATACCGTAAGCTGCGTCGCTTATGCGCTCGTTGATATCCGCCAAGTCGATTATGCTGAGCAGACTATCTGGGTCTTCCTCCTTCTTGGCCGCGCGGAGGGCGAGGCGCTTAACCTTAACTGTAAGGTCATCCATCTTTTCCTCAAGGAGGTATACCTCCTCCGCAATGTCCTCACTGTTGTACATAACAGATGAGAAGGCGAGGTCTATCATAAGGGCAGAGAGATCCTTCATCTCCACAAGACAGCCCCTTATCTCATCGTATTCACTCATTGGGCATCACCTTTATGTTGCCCCGTGCTATTTCCTTGAGGTAATCGAGGGCGGTTCTTGTCCCCCTGCCTATGAGTATG
>JALSNG010000082.1 GCA_026987155.1 Thermococcus sp.
GAGCTCCCGGCGCTTATCAGAGAGATAAAGTCCGGCCGCTTTCCCGAGTCCTGCGTCGTTAAGGAGCTCCCGCCCGTAGATGAGGACCTCATGCCCTTCAACCCATACAGGAAGTGCGTCGTGGCCTTCACCGGCTTCCAGGATACCGTCATAGACTACATGGAGTGCGATGGCGAGACCTTTGCGGTGGCAAGGCTTGTAGATGACCCCTCAAAGGCCTGCAGGTTTGTTGGGAAGGGCAACTACAAAATCGCGGCCGTTAACCTGGGAAAAGGTAAAAACTGTCTTGGTAGGAAGGACTTCGTGTCCAAGCTGAGGGAGTGCACCGAAAGCTTTTAGTACCAATCGGTTATTTTAATCCCTGGGGGTGAAAGAATGGGACTGGTGATGTGGCTTAGAACGGGCCTGCTGATGACAATCCTAACGGGACTGCTGATGGCCATAGGCTACCTCTTCGGCGGGCCCAACGTGGCCTTCTTGATGTTCCTCTTCGCTATGCTCTTCAACTTCATAACATACTGGTACAGCGATAAAATAGTCCTGAGCTGGTACAACGCGAGGATTGTTGACGAGTTTGAGGCCCCTGAGCTCTACGCGATAGTCAGAAAGCTCGCGCAAAATGCGGGCCTTCCAATGCCGAGGGTGGCCATAATCCCCAGCGAGACGCCGAACGCCTTCGCCACCGGCAGGGATCCAAAGCACGCCGTCGTTGCAGTAACGACAGGCCTTCTAAGAATACTCGACAGGGACGAGCTCGAAGGGGTAATCGGCCACGAGTTGACCCACGTCAAGAACCGGGACATCCTGATAGGGACGATAGCTGCCGCGATGGCTGGGGCGATAATGCAGTTGGCTTACTGGGCCAGGTGGATAGCCATCTTCGGCGGCTTCGGCAGGGACGACGATGATGGAGGAAATATAATCGCGGCAATACTTGTGGCAGTTCTGGCCCCAATAGCGGCAATGTTGATTCAGGCCGCGATAAGCCGTTCGAGGGAGTTCCTGGCGGATGAGGGTGGTGCGAAGATTAGCGGCAAGCCCTGGGCGCTCGCGAACGCTCTGATGAAGATAGAACGCGCCGTCAACTACCGCCCGATGCACGAGGGAAACCCGGCAACAGCACACATGTTCATAGTGAACCCCTTCAGGGGAATGAGCATAGCGAACCTGTTCTCAACGCACCCTCCAACTGAAAAGAGAATAGAGCGCCTCAGGAAGATAGCGGAGGAGATGGGCTACGTACCCAACTTCTAATTTTCTTACCATTTCGTAGATTGTTTCTAAGTGTTGTGTTTCTTGCCGAACCTTTCAGTGAAACCCTCGTAGATTCCAATGTAAGGATCACTTTCAAAGTCTGGAAACTCCCTCTCCGAGACTCCTTCAATCAAAAGACGGCTTTCGTCTGAAGTGAACTCTCCAATCTCAAACGCTCCAATTCCATTTTTATGTAGTTCATCAATTAGATACTTAGATTTTTCTGGGGGAGTTATTGCTATCAATGTTCCCGTCGAGGAGATACTCCATGGTTCAAGGTCGTAGAAGTTGAGAACCCTTTCCACAAGGGGATCGAGCTTGAGTTTTTCGGAATAAACTCTGAACCCAAGGCCGGAGTTGTCCGCTATCTCGTGGAGGGCAGTTAAACCGCCTTCAGTTGCATCGTGCATGCCCCTGACGAAGGGTTTTGCAGTGAAAGCATCGAGAACAACGGTTTCAAGCCTGAAGGACTTCTTGAGTCTGGCTATCTCCCTGAAGGACAGGAACTTCCTCAGCTCCCTTTCGCGGAAATACGCAGCCGAAACGGCGAACTCAAGGCCGACTTTGCCGGTCACGATTATTTTATCGCCGGGTTTGGCAAGGGGGAGCTTCAGTTCGTCCTTCCTAACGAGCCCCATCGCGGTAGTGGTAGCGGTTGGCTCAGCCACACCCGGATAAACGCCCGTGTGGCCGCCGATTATCGCACTTCCGTACTTCCAGCATTCCGTGTTTAAGTCTCGCATAGCCTTTCCG
>JALSNG010000083.1 GCA_026987155.1 Thermococcus sp.
GATCAGGTTCGGGATAGTGAGCTACGCGCATCCTCATGCCCTCCGCTACGCCCCGACGATAGCGGGGGGGAGGTATACCGAATTGGTTGCCATCTCGGGGGATGGCCCCAACTCAGATGTGGCCAGAGCAGAATCGAGAAAGTACGGTGCGAAGTTCTACCGGGAGTACGAAGCCCTCTTGAGGGATGAAAACGTGGAGGCAGTATACATAGCTTCAGAGTCCTTCAGGCATGCGGAGATGGCTGTGAGGGCCATGGAGGAGGGGAAGCATGTACTCCTTGAAAAGCCTATCGGACTCACCCTTGATGAAGCAGCCTCCGTCGTTAAAACGGCCCAAAAGACGGGCGTTAAGATAATGCTACCCTTCAATCCACGCTTCACGGAACCGCTTCAGAAGGCAAAAGAGCTCCTCGACGCAGGGGAGATAGGACCTCTTGAATATGTACACGCTATCTCAGAGAACGTCAAACCCCCGATATTCATAGAGGGTATGGACATGAGCTGGTTCCTTGATGTTAGAAAATCGGGAGGGGGCGGTTTTATGGACACCGCTCCCCACGGGGTGGACTCCCTGATATGGCTTACCGGCAAAGCCCCCAAAAGAGTCTACGCAGACATCGGGAGCAAAATCTATGGCTTTCCAGTAGACGACGTTGGAACGGCCATCCTCGAATTCGGAGATGTGTTAGCCGTCCTAACTGCCGGATGGGGGAACCCCAAGGGCTACTCTTACGGCATAGAGATGAAGTACTACCTCGTGGGGAGGGAGGGGTTTCTTGATGTCAGGACGGCTTACCCGGACTTCACCGTCTACCAGGACAGGGCCGAGAAAATATACTGGGACCGGCCGGACGTAAGGGCAATAATAGAGTCATTTGCAAGGGCCATTCTCAACGACGAGCCAATCCCCATCGATGCCGAAAGTGCCCGGCTGAACCTTGCCGTAATTCTCGCGGCTTATGAGTCTTCGCTCAAAAAGAAACCCGTAAAGGTGAAGCTCTGAATGATAACGAAACTCATAGAAGAGGCCATTAAAGCGGCAGACCCCCGCGAAGCCGTAAAAGAATCCCTAAAAGTCAAGGGGAAAACAATAGTCGTCAAGGGCAACTCGTTCCCCGTCGTAGGAAAGGTGCACCTACTGGCGGTGGGAAAGGCGGCGTGCGGGATGGCCAAAGCTGCCCTCGAAGAAATTCCCCAGGAGCTCCTCGGAGAGGTCCTAATCGTCACGAAGAGGGGTTACGGTTTAAGCTGTCCCGGAAGAGCCTTGGAAGCCGGTCATCCAGTCCCAGATGAAAACTCCCTCCTTGCAGGAAAACTCGGCCTTGAGCTCGCGAAAAAGGTCAGAGAGGAAGACGTTCTCCTCGCTTTAATTTCAGGCGGCGGAAGTTCTCTTTTCGTTTATCCTGCAGAGGGGGTTAACCTCAAAGACCTAATAAGAACCAACGAGCTCTTACTACGGAGCGGTGCAACGATAGGGGAGGTGAACACCGTTAGAAAACATCTCTCCAGGCTCAAGGGAGGGAGGCTTGCGAAGGCTGTGAAAGGAAAGGTTATCAGCATGCTGATTTCCGACGTTGTCGGTGATGATCTGAGCTCAATAGCCTCGGGCCCCACTGTTCCGGATCCAACAACCTACAGGGATGCCTACGAAGTCCTCGTTAAACGAGGAATCTGGGAGAAGGTTCCGGAGAGTGTTAGGCGAATCATCGAGTGGGGTATGAAAGGAGAAATCGAAGAGACACCGAAGAAACTTAAGAACGTCCACAACTTCGTAATAGCCAGTAACGCAAAGGCCTGTGAGGCAGTCTCAAAAAGGGCAAAGGAGCTCGGTTTCAATTCAGCCGTCATGACTACAACCCTCGAAGGGGAAGCCAAAGAGATAGCCCTCGCCGTTGGTTCGATAATTGAAGAGATTGCCAAAAGAAACAGACCCATCCAAAAGCCAGCAGTTCTCGTCTTTGGCGGGGAGTGGACGGTCACCGTGGGGGATGCTAATGGAATTGGTGGACCCAACCAGGAGTTAGCCCTTAGCATAACGAGGAAAATAGCGGGACTCAACGCAACTTTGATAGCTTTCGACACAGACGGGACCGACGGACCGACCGATGCAGCCGGGGCCATAGTTGATGGGAAAACGCTCGAAAAGTTAAAGAAAGCCGGTGTTGACATCGAGGAAGCCCTCGAGAATCACGACAGTTACGGCACCTTAATGAAAGTTGGGGCACTCCTAAAGACGGGGCCAACTGGGACGAACGTGAATTCCATGATTGTGGCTGTAATCCCGAGGTAGCGTTGAATATTCTCCCTTGCGGTGAATTTTTATCGGGGTGAAATCATGAACCGCATTCCACGAAGGGAGCTCGTGAGAAAGGGCTGGCACGTCCTCCCTGGAATTTTGGGGGCCCCAATAATCCTCTTTACCCCCAAATGGGTAACCCTCCTTGTCGTCTGGTTCTTCGCGTTAGTATACA
Organism: Thermococcus sp.; assembly: GCA_026987155.1. Taxonomy (GTDB): domain Archaea; phylum Methanobacteriota_B; class Thermococci; order Thermococcales; family Thermococcaceae; genus Thermococcus. Next base: position 2,472 of record JALSNG010000083.1, read on the forward strand.
CACTCCAGCACCTGAAGCTCAGGAGGGGCTGGAAGTTTACCGTTCCAATAGCAGACCTGAGCTACCGCCAGATGGCAAGGGAAGACGAGAGGGACAACTTTCTCGGGAGCTTCTTCCTATGGGTAACGATGGCAATGATCTGCACAGTCTTTCCTAAAATAGTCGCCCTCTCGGCCCTGTGGGTCTCAACCTTCGGCGACTGCTGCAACGCCATAGCCGGCCAGCTCCTTGGAGGGCCGAGGATTCCATGGAACCGGAGAAAAACCCTTATTGGAAGCGTGACGATGTTAACGGTTTCAATCCTGGCACTCTGGGCCAGTCACAGGGTTCTTGAGCTTGATCCATCCCCCGCTATCCTAATGGGGGTTGCGATGGTCGCAACCCTCCTTGAAAGCCTCCCTCTCCAATCCGCCTATGATGAGTTCACCGTTCCATTCTCAACCGCGTTCCTTATCTGGCTGGCCTACGGAGGAGCTCTGCTATCTCCAACCTGGTGATTCAAGCCCCACGAACTCCCAACCTCTCCTGTGGGTCTCTATTCCCTCTGCCTTCACGCCCAGGGCCTTTATCTCCTTCTTCAGCCTCCACAGGAACTCTTCAAAGGCGTCCTCCTCTATCAGAACCGCATAGCTCTCCGGGTACTCATCGCGGAGGAGCTCCTGGAATTCCCTTCCGGAGGCGCGGAGGTTGAGCACTTCAAAGAAGTAGTAGTCCGCAAAGCCCCTCGTCTCCTCCACTATGGCGGAGACGTCAGTTATCTCAGGAATTATGGGGCTGACGAAGACGTACGTTTTCAGTCCAGCTTCGTGGAGTTCCTTAAGGGCGTTAACCCTCGCCTCGTGAACCGGCGTTAGAGGTTCGAAGAGCCTCTTTTCTCTCCCCCTAAAGCCGTTTATCGTGAGGCCGACCTCTATCGTTCGGAACTCCTTGAAAAGGTCGATGTCCCGGGTTACCAGGGGGGACTTGGTGAGAACCGAGAGTTCGTTCCTCTTGTCCATGTACCTCAAAACATTCCTCGTAAGCTTTAACTCGGCCTCTATCGGCTGATACGGGTCGCTCACCGTTGACATGACGACGCTCCCGGAAACGTGCTTTCTCGCCAGGTCGGGCGCGTTGGTCTTGACCTCGATCCAGCTTCCCCATCTCCCGTGGTCCTTCCACCTCGTCAGGAACTTGGCGTAGCAGTACTCGCATGCGAAGGCACAGCCGGCGTACTGGTTGACCGCCCACTCCACCCCAGGGATTCCCGAGCGCGTATAGAGGGACTTGGCCCTTCGTTTTATGACCCTAACCTTCATAAGTAAAAGTTAGAATCCACCCTTAAAAGGTGGTCGGATGGAGGTAGAGGTAAGATATCGTCCCGTCAAGTACGCAAGGCTTGAGATAAAACCGGATGGAAGGATAGTTGTCACGGCCCCAAGGGGTTTTGATGTGAAGAAGCTTGTGGAGAAGCACAGCTCGTGGATAGAGGGAAAACTGGCTGAGATCGATGAGTTAAAGAAAATCGCCAACTCAGGATTTCCTTTCAAGGGAGAATTCTACGGTGTCATAAGGGGGACGAAAGCAAAGGTACACGAGCATTTTAAAACTGTGACCCTTCCCGGAGACCCCACCCAGATGATGAGAGTCCTGAGAAAACTCCTGCGGGAGGAGGTAGGAGAACTCATCGGAGAATACAGTGAAAGAATGGATGTCCGACCCGCAAAGGTCTTCATCCGAGACCAGAGAACGAGATGGGGGAGCTGCTCCCCACAGGGGAACTTGAACTTCAACGTACGCCTGATATCTGTCCCCCCTGATCTCCTCCGCTACGTTGTCGTGCACGAGCTTGCCCACTTGAAGTACCTCGACCATTCAAAAGCCTTCTGGAATCTCGTTGGCAGGTTTTATCCGGAATACAAAAGGGCCCGAGAAGAGTTGAAACGGTGGTGGACCATAATCGAGCTAAATAACTACTGGAAATGGTTGGAGGGACGACCTTGAAGATACGGAGGGCTCTGAAACTCTTAGCCCTCTTGGGGGACGAGGTAATAGTGGGCATTTTTTTAGTGCTAATTCTTCCAGCCACTGGTATCGGTGTTCCGTTTACCATCACCCTCGCGATACTCGGCCTGCTGTTCCTCAAAGATATATTAATTGCCCCGTACGTTCTCAGTGGGGGATTGGAAAAGAAGCCCGAAACCGGCCCAGAGAGTCTGATAGGGGGAACCGCCCTCGTTGTTGAAGACCTTTCACCGGAGGGAGTCGTTAAAATTGGCGGGGAACTCTGGAGGGCAGAATGCCTGAACGGAGTCGCTGAAAGAGGTGAGAGTGTTAGAATAATATCAGTCCGGGGCACTAAGGTTCTCGTGAAGAGGAGGGATTTTAAGGATTAAGTCCCAATAACAATCGGTGGTTGAATGGAGGTTGAGTTTAAAAACGGGAAAATCCTGCTGACGAACAAGGTCATGAATGCCCTTGATGAATTTGTGCTACAAGTTTCGAAGATCCTTGAAAAACACGTTGATTACGTTATAGTTAGTGGCTACGTGGCGATACTTTTTGGAAGGAGCCGGGGAACCGAGGATATAGATTTCGTTATCAAAACACTCAGTAAAGAGGAGTTCCTTGAACTCTACGAGGATTTTTTAGGGAATGGCTTTGAGTTTATTAACTCCGATGATCCTCACGAACTCTACACTATGCTTAGGGACGGAATGGCCATAAGGGTCAGCCGAACCGGCGAGATATTTCCCAACGCGGAGCTTAAGTTCCCAAAAGACGAGTTTCACAGAGGGGCACTTGAAATTAGAATACTTGTCGACGCAGGGCAGTTGAGGGTTTACATATCTCCCTTAGAACTCCAAATTGCCTACAAACTCTACCTTGGCACAGACAAGGACTTTGAAGATGCCTATTTTCTCTATGAGCTGTTCAAGGATAACTTAGACACGCAAAAGCTGAAGAGGTGGTGCACGCGCCTGGGGGTGGATCCTATTGAGGAGTAAGCGGGACATGAAGGAGAGGTTAAGATACATACGGCTCTACGTTGAATGGCTCAAAAGAACCCCCAACAGGGTCTGGAGTGCCAAACAGGCCGAGCTGATAAACGCACTGGTGGCCAATTCTAAGAACTTCCCCCTTGACAAGGGAGAGTATCTGAAGATCAAGGAGAAAGCCCAAGGCTCCGAAGGACGTTAGAGATTTCCTCCGGGTTGTTGGTTGAGAAGGACACGGTTCTTCCGTTCCTCTTCCTCACGAGAACGCATCCCCTTGCGGGAAGGTTGAAGTGAACGAAACCACTGCAGGCCTTCCAGTCGTACGCTACGTAAAAGCTCTCGATTTCATCTATCGGAACCGTTATCCTGATTAAACCAAGGCCTCCCCGGATTTTTATAGCCCTTTCGTCTACGGTAAGCCTGAAGTTCGAAACCTCAACGGCCAGAAGCAGGGTGATTATCAGACCTGTTCCTACCCCCCAGAGGGCTTGGCCTTCCCGATACGCGAGGTAGAGACCAACGCCGAGCGCCACGAAGGCAGGGATGAGCAGCAGGAAAACCCACCTTGCTGAAAACCTCTCCTCGTAGAGCAAAGCCCTCACCGGAGAAACTTCAGGTTAGAGCTTTAAACCCTTTTTTCAAACCAAAGGTTGGTGATAGCATGGTCAGGATAATGCCCGTAGACAGGCTGAGCGATGATGAGATTAGGGAGATTTTGACAAAGTACAAAAAGATCGCTCTCGTGGGCGCTTCACCGAAGCCCGAACGCGATGCGAATGACGTGATGAGGTATCTACTTGAAAAGGGCTACGAGGTCTACCCCGTTAACCCCCGCTATTCCGAGATCCTTGGGAGAAAGTGCTACCCGAGCGTTCTCGATATCCCTGACGAGGTGGAGATAGTTGACCTCTTCGTAAGGCCGGAGTTCACGATGGACTACGTCGAACAGGCGGTAAAGAAGGGCGCAAAGGTCGTCTGGTTCCAGTTTGGAACGTACAACAGGGAGGCGTTCAAAAAGGCCGGGGAGAAAGGTTTGGTAGCGGTTGCCCACCGCTGCATAAAGCAGGAGCACGCGAGGCTGATTGGTTAACCGATGCCCAGAATTTTGAGAAGTTCCTTCGTTGTTAGGACTTGGATTTCATCCACTTCTTTCAGTCCTTTATCGTTGCTCCAGAGTGGGGCGTTTATCTTTAAAGAGAGGGCGACAAAATCGACATCGTCTTTGTCTGTAGTTATCTCCAAAGCGAGTGGAACGAACTCGGTATTTTCCGAAGAAGGAGAAGGGTACGTTGGTGTTAACCACGAGAAGAGTATTTTCTCTATTTAACCCCGATACCCCAGCACGTGGATGTCCCTAACCAGGCGGTGCCTCTCCTCGTAGTCTGTGTATTTTCCAAGGACTTCGAAGCCGAGCTTGGCCAGCCACTTCCTCTCCTTTCTGTATATTCCCCCTCCGCTCAGCCTGTAGGCAGGGAAGACGAAGACCACCTTCCCGTTCCTCTTGAGAACGTCGCCGAAGCTCTCGAAGACGGAATAATAGAACCTGTCCAGCTCGTTCGCCAATCTTATCGCCTCGCCCCTGTTCGGGTTTCTCCTAAGGGGTTCCCCGAGGTATGGTTCGGTGACTATCGCGTCGAACCTCTGCCTGAAACAGCGTTTCAGCTTTCTCGCATCGCAAACTTCAAGGTGAGCGGAATTTTTGAGGCGGAACTCCTTCCTGAGCCATGAGAGGTTCTTCTTGGCGTCCCGTATTCTCCCCGGATCTCGATCGCTTCCATAAGCTGAAAGCCCTTGAAGGACAAACTCCTGGAGAACGGTCCCTATGCCACAGAAGGGATCCAAAAAGCTGCCCTTCCTCACTTCCGTTAGGTTTACCATTATCCTCGCGAGCCTGGGAGGGATGGAAAGGATGGGTCTCTGAACCGGCCTATCCACGTCGAGCTTCTTCAGCTCAAACGGGTCGGTAACCTTCACGGTCTCTCCGACCCAGAAGCTCCCGTCCTCGCGGAAGAGAAAGACAAAGTCCTTAACCTCTGGAAATCCCTTGAGGATGAGTTCAGCCGGCATGGAGTAAACTTTCGCCGGCTTGAAGAACTTTGAGGAACCTTCCGCCTTGAACTCCCTCTTTATCGAGCTCCCTAACTTTCTCCATAGCTTCCAGTCGTTCTTTCCGTAGAGGCTGACCGTGAAAAGTTTAGCGTATTCGAGTTCCTTTATGGCATCTTCGCCTTCACCAACGATCCTCACCAACTTGAGAGAGCCACCGAGCCAGTGGAAGTAGCGCTCAAGCTTGGGGCTTGAGTTGAATACCATCCAGTCACGGTTGGAGTCAATGATTCCAACCTTTAGGTTGAACCTTCTCACAAACGCATGAAATTCCGCTTCACTCAGGAGGGGATTCTTCCCAAATATCACGGCGTACATAGTCGTCCACTCCGCTTACGGTCTTAAAAACGTTCCGAGGGTTAGGTTAATAAGCAACGACACCAAATATACGTTAGGGAAGTTGCGATTATCTGGGGGTCGGTGAGATGCTCGTCAATGAAGTGCTCGCTTCAGTTGAAATAATTCCAGATCCCTATGTAAAATCTGTAACATATGCCAAAATAGGTGAGAGATTAGCCAAGTCAAGGCACAAAGCCTATAAAAAAGCCTTCCTCCGAGCCATGGAAACGGCCAGGGAGATAGAAGACCCAGAGACCATGTTGCGGGCACTCCTGTCCATTGGATACTCGATGGGAAGAGCGGGCCTAAAATCGGCCAAAAGAATATACTCCCAGGTAAGGGAGGACTCAAAAATACTGCCTGGGGTACGGCGCGATGAACTTATGCGCCTCGCGTCGGTATATATGCTCGGCCTGGGTGAGATCAACGAGGCCATAACCCACGCTCTGGAGATAGGCAACCCTAAGACGAGAGACGATGTCCTGCTCACGATAATCCGCGTCAACACGCGGTTGATAGAGCGAGAAAAGGTAAAAGTGGCTTACAGACTCAGAAAAAGCCGGCTGGCTCTTGAGTACATGGAAACAGAACCCCAGCGTTCGGAGGCAATTCTTGAGGTCATCAAGGCTCTCGTATCCCTCGGAAGTTACGAAACAGCGGTGAGCTACCTGCCGTTGATCGAGGACCCAAACTGGGCAAAAC
>JALSNG010000084.1 GCA_026987155.1 Thermococcus sp.
AACAACGCTCAGCCTCGCCTTGAAGGCCCCGAGTCCGGGGTAGGGGTACTCATCCGGATTCCTTACGTGCACGGCTATGACGTTCCTTCCCCGCCGCAGGTAGCCGGCGATATCAATGAGCCCCGTCAGGGGATGAGCGGTTATCCTTCCTCCTCCCCAGCCCTGGGTGAAGGAGAGCTGGGCCTTGTGGTCTATCTCATCCACAACCTTCCTCCCGTTCACGTAAATCTCGACGCCGTTCACCGCGTGGTAACTGAGCCAGGCCTGGACTGGGAGTTCCTCAAGCTCAAAGGTCCTCTTTAGGTACAGGTCGGTGAACTCACCGACTTCGGTTCCGCTTGCAAAGCCAGAAGAGTAGAGGTTCGCCGCGAACGGTCCGCTTCCGGACTGCATTCCGTCGGTGGTTGGGGTGTAGATCCAGGAATCATCAGGTTTGCTGAGCGAGTAGTGCCACTCCGCGGTGTCATCGAAGACCTCGTTCACCTTTAGGTTCCTCGATACCCCTGGGGAGGTTGTGAAGGCGAGGGAACCGCCCTCGACGGAGCACCCCCTGACTATGGCCTCGCGGGAGTTGCTGTGAACGTTGCTGTCCTTAAGAACCGCGTTGAGGATGATGATCTGGCTCTCTCCGTTGTCGTTGGCCATTCCGGTAACGTTCATGCCTATGAGTTTTACCGCGTCGCCGTCTATCGTTTCCGTCGCGGGGACACCGTCCCTGTCTTGGACTATCAGCTTTCCTTCGGGTCTTACCTCTATCCTCCCGTTCTCCGCGGTGTAGCTCGTCATCACGAGCCTTCCGTCCACGTACCCGTAGAAGTTCCTCGCCCTGCCGTCCTCGATCCTGACTTCAGCCCCCTGCGTAACGTGGACCATGAACCTGTCCGCGTCGGGCTCAACGCTACCGCTGACGTTTGTATCCCAAAGCTCTATTCCTCCGGTCTCCCAGGCCTGGAAAGCCCTGTCGCTCCCCCCTACCGTTGAGTTCACCAGGTATATCCAGTTCCCGCCGAGGTGGAGGACGAAGTTGGCGCCGTTGGATGAGACGTTGGATTTCTCAACCCTAAGTCTAACGTTCCGGGCGTATATCCCAACTGGGTTGTTCCTCACGGTGACGTTCTTCAGAAGTTCCATGGAGTAGCCGTAGCTCGGTGCTTCGAGGTAAAAGCCGGCGTATCTGTTGTTCTCCACTACGAGGTTCTCCATCTGCCAGTTCCAGTCAGAAGCGGGACCGTTGAACCTTATGCCGTAGTCGCTGTTCGTGAAGTTGCTGTCCCTGAGCACGAGGGTTCCTTGGCCGGTTCTCTCGTAGCTCAGACCGGTTCCACCGTGGAACCTGCTCTTGAGCACGGTTAGGCTTCCACTCGCTGTGACGCCCCCGTTGACCTCGCTCTCAACTATCGACACCTCTGAGGAGCGGAGGGTGAACTCGCCCTCTAACAGCGATTTTTCAAAGGAGGCACTTCCATTGGTGAAAGTTCCCCCGGAAAAGCCCTTAAGTTCAGAGTCGGAGACCTTGATTTTCCCCCCGTTTCCAGATAGGAAGAGGGACTCTCCACCTATCAGCGAGTTTTCGAGAACCCTCACCGTCCCGTTCACCTCGACGCCGCCGCGAAGGGAGATTCTGCAGTTCCTCATCTCAAGCGAGCCGTTTTCGGTTATCAAAATCCTTCCTTCCATGGAATAATCCCCGTTGATGCAACTCTGGCTGGAGTTGATTAACCAGTTTCCCCTAACTGGGGGTCCCACTATGGCTACTCTGCTCTGAACCTCTGTGTAAGCCCCGCACGCATCCACGGCCTTCAACCGTACAGTGTTAACGCTGTAGTTTTTCATCAGGGGTGCGATGTCAACACCTTCCCTGTATGGGCTGTAGTTCCCTCCGTTTACTGAGATGTATAGGGCCTTGAGGTTGTCGTTGGGATCGGTGACCTTTAATTTGGGTACCACCCTCTCCCCTGCTCGGTACTCCTTCTCCAGTTCCATCTCGATTTCTGGTCTATCGTTGCCTTTGCAGACGCTGAATTTCCTCTCCTCTTCAAAGACATGCCCGCAGGCGTCTACCACTAAGAGTCTAAGCAGGAGAGGTCCTTTTAGCAGCCCCTCGTATTTTTCGTCTGTTAGGTTCAGGTAGAGGCTTCCATTGACTTGGACGAGATCTCCCACCCAACCCCAGACCTGTTTTCCAAGTTCCACAGGGGCCCAATCGTTTATGGAGTAGGCGTAGCTCTTTGGGAGGGAGTTGGAGAGGATGGTGAAGTTGAATGGAATAAGCCTGGTCATGTAGTTTGTTTCAACGGGGGCCGTTATCCTTATCTCGGGGTTTTTGATGCAGGGCCACATCACCCTTACCTTTCTCCTCTCCAGTTTTCTGAAGTTTCCATGGCCGTCTCCAACAACAACGTAGAAGCTGTGGTTCCCAGCCAGTCTTTCATTGAAGCTTTTTTCGCACACGTAGAAAACTTTGGAATGCATTTTACCCCTCTCATCAATGTACCCCCTGACCTCCCTCTTAACGTCTTCCCGATATTGCTGAGAGTCCCAGAAAACAACGCATGAGGCAAAGGATTCGGGAGAAGAAACCCTCACCGTGATATTCTTAGTGCTTGAAGGTAGTAGGGCACCGTCTTCGGGTGTAGGTCTCTCATAGTGAACTTTACTCAGGTTTGGAGAGGGTATTTTAACTTCCTTCCATCTCGGCTCTCCCCTGTTTCCGTATCTGTCCACGGGGACAACGGATATCCTGTACTCTCGCCCGCTTTCAAGGGAAACGTAGTATTCAACGGTAAACCCCGGGACCGTTGTGAAGTTTCCTATAAAGCTCTCGTTAACCCAGAGTTCCGTGTGGTGGAAATCGTCGTCGTTTGGGTTGGTCCATGCCACGTATACTCCCCCAACGTAGGGTTTTACCGATAGATCGGCTATGGGGGCAGGAGGGGTGGTGTCCGTTACGTTAACGACGATTGCCTTCTCATTTAGGTGTCCGATACTGTCGTTTGCCCTTATGAGGTACTTCAGATGAGCCTCTTCGGTTGTGTTAAACTCCAAGATGATACTTTTCTCCCCGCTGTAGTTGCCCTTTTGAACCCTTTTCCAGCTCCCGTTTCCGAGGCTTTCCAGGATCTCGTACTCTGCCGGATTGTCGTCGGTTATGTTGATCACAGCCCCGGCTTTTGTGGTTCTCTCAGCTTGGGTTTTGAGCGTGCTTTCGTTCTGTCCCTCGACGGTTGAGTTGAAAATCTCGATTTCAATTCTGGGCTCTTTCGTGTCCACGGAGATGGTCAGGATCTTAGTGTGGTTCCAGTTACCAGCCAAATCCTCTCCGTACACTCTGATGTTATGTTTTCCGTCTTCGAGGCATTTGGAGTAGTTCCACAGTTCTCCTGAGCCGAGCATGGTGTAATTCTGGGAGTCTACCTCCACCACAGCCTCGGCCAATCTCTCGTTAGATGAGATTTTGATTATGAGGTGGCAATTCCCGAGAACTGAACCGTTTTCGGGAGTTGGTGGGAGAAAAGTTAGGATTGGTGGGGTAATATCGGCCTTTTTAACCTCAAAGCATTCCGTAGGCGTTTCGTTTGAATGTTCGAGCTCGTCAAACGCCTCTATGTACCAGCAGTAGAGGCCGGGCTCGTCGAGTGAAACGCTGAAGTTGCTCCATCCGTCTTCGCCAAAACTCGCCTCGTCAAAGACCTCCCACGAACCGGTAACGTTGGTCCAGAGGCGGGAATAGCTTAGGTGGGCATCGCTCCACCTCGCGTACAGGAGCACCTCTCCCCCTGGGGAGATTCCCTCACTGCTCTGGCCGTAGAGGACGTAAACCGGCGCCTTTGTATCCACCTCGAAAGTCCTAACTTCGCTCGTCCCGTTGTTCCCCGCCAGGTCGGTTCCGTAAACGAGGAAGGTGTGCCTTCCGTCGGGCAGAACCGTCGGGTACCACCAGTTCCTTCCGGAGCCGAGCATGGTGTGGTTTGTTCCGTCGAGCTCGATGGTAGCAACACTCAGCTCTTCGCTTGAGGTAACGTTGATGGTAACGCTTGAATCGCCGAGCAGGGAGCCGTTCTCAGGTGTGGGGGCGACAAGGGTTAGAACCGGGGGAACCTTGTCGGTCTCCTCCTGGGCGAGGGGCGCGAATATTCCGCTCCCGGTGACGTTGGCTGACACGATGCCCTCCTGAGTATCCAGGCGGTCACCGCTTATTCCCTCCCTGCTCCAGCCTTCGGAGAAGCGCCATATGGCGAGGGTTTCCTCGTTCAGGCCTTCCAGGGCCGAGGGGTCGTAGTAAATTCCCAACTCCATCCAGTCCTCGATATTTCCCTCAAGGAATATACCCGCACTCCCGTAGCCCTCCGGCGGAGCAGGTTTTCTCTCCTCAGGAACTCCCCTGAGAACGATGTTTCCGGGGGTGGTTATCTCAGTCTGAACCCCGTTTATCACGTTTCCGCTCAGGGAACCGCTGAAGTCACCCACTATCCCAAGAGCCCACGCGTTTTCCTCTTCCAGTTCTGTCCTCAGCTCGTTGTATTCCAGGGAGGAGTCGTCCGCGAGGTAGAGCAAGATGCCGTAGCCGGGGTTGGAGTCTATCCCGGAGATGTTAACCCTGTTATCGACAACATGGGCAGTGGAGTAGAAAAGCTCTATCCCGTTGCTTCCGTCACCGCTGACCTCAAGGTAGTTGCCCTGAAGGGCGGAGCCTTCCTCGTGGTAGAGGTATATCCCCTCCCCCTGGAAGCCCCTTACCGTTATCCGGTTGTTCCTCACCGTGTTTTCGGAGCCATAGCTAATGTAAACGCCGTAGCGCTCATCCTCGGAGCTTTCGGTTATGGTTACGGTGTTGTCCGCTAACAGGCAGTTTATGGAGTCGTTGACCCACAACCCAATGTTCGAGGCGGAGGAGTTTATCGTGAAGCCCTGGACGGTCACGTTGTCAGAGCTCACCAGGATAACGGGCTTGTAACGGCCCCAGCTTGAACCGTCCCCGCGTATTACTGCATCATCCTCTGTTTCGAGGGTCAGGGGTTTGTCTATCTCAACGCTCTCCGTGTAGTTGCCGGCCAGGACAACGACGGTGCCTCCGGCGGGTGCCGCACTTATTCCCCCGCTCAGGGGACTTTCGCTCGGGTTAAAGTCCCCTCCCTCGTACCACCAGCCGCTCTCGTTGACGTAAACCACATCGCTCGGAGCTAACGTCGTTGCCGTGTCGTTGACCCAGGTGGTGTTCACGTTGCCGTTCCTGTCCTCCGTTAGGAGACCGATGGTGTGGGTCTCCCCCGAGGAAAGCCCTTCCAGGAGCCACTCCCCATCGCGGGTTCCTCCCTGGAACTTCCCGTCGATGTAAACGAGAGCCTCGGAAAAGTCCTCGTCCTTCGGGTTGTCCCATCTCCAGAGGATGTAGTCTGCCCCAACCTCGTGGCTCAGGTTCTCAACGGTTCCGGGTGGAGTCGTGTCCACGTAAAAATCAACCCTCGCGCTCGCAACTTCATCCCCGCTTATCGCATAGACGCTCAGTGAGTTTTCCCCTTCTCTGGCTTCTATCGTCGTGTTCGGCTGGAATGTAACGTTTCCAGCTCCATTGAGGGAGTAGCGCCACTCATCAACCGGCTTGTTGGCGGTGACGTTTAGGTCTATGACCGTTCTGTTGTAGATCCTTTCCTCCGGGGAGAGGATGGTTACCTTCAAAGCCTCGCCCTGGCTCGGCTCGTATTCGACCGAGATGTCGTCGAAGTACATGTGTGAGTAGCGGGCAGAGTATTCGTAGCCGCCGAAGAGGAGCTGAAACCGCGTTGTGTTCTCCATTCCTGCGGTTTCAATTGTGTCCACCAGTTCTCCGCCCTCCCAGTACTCGAAGTGGTCGTGGTAGATGACTATCCTGAATGTTGCGTATGTTTCGGGAATCTCTCTTGGGTAACTAATTGGATCCCCATCGGGCCTTAGAAATGCGATCTTGTCACCCTGCCAGGAGACGTATTTGAGACCTATGTACTCACCAGTTTCAATATCGTATATCCTGAAGAGCATGTCTGCCGTGTACGGATCGGTGAACTTCCAACGTCCTGAAACAATTATTGAGCTCCAGTTCTCGATGTCTATTTCCCTGCTCCTGAGCAGTGCGTGACCGTATTCCCATCCCTGATGGCCATATGTTACCACCTGGATTTCTCCGTTCGCTTCATTGACGCTGTTGCCTGAACCAACAACATCAGGACTCCACTTTGACTCATCGAGGCTGTTGTCGTTGAAGTCGTCCGAAAACACGAGATTTTCCTGGGCGCTTACCTTTGAGAATCCCACGAACCCCACGTTTAGGTAGGAGCTCAGAAGAAGGTAAATTAACAGGACGACCGACTTCTTCATCTCCATCACCCCCGGCAAGAAGAGACCCCAGCCGGGGGCCTACAGCGGATTTAACACCCCCCTAAACTCCACAGGGTCGGGTCCCCCTTACCGTTACCCTATATCGCTATAAGTAACGCGTTCATCGTATAATAACTTTTGGGTGTTGTCCAAAAAGCTGGAAATGTTCCAAAAGGGGTTGCATTACCCTTTACTGTGTAATGCTGATCTCATCTATTCGCCTGATAGGTTCCTCAGCTTAGGTTCTCTGAAAAGTTCGTCAACTTCCCTCCTCTTCGCACTCACCCTTTCCAGGAGGTTTCTGACTTCGTTATCTTCTGGATATTTCATTTTCAGACTCGTTAGCAAACCCTCAAGAAAGCCTAAAATGGAGACCTTTATGAAATCCTCTCCCCTTTTGCTCTCCAGGCCCTCGTTGAGAAGCAGAAAAGATTCGAGCCTGGAGATCAGCCCTTCTTCGTCGAGCTCTCGGAGGAGGTTTCTGACCTCTGCCACCTCGGGTATGTCAACCGCCATACCATCACCTCAGGACTTCAAATTGAAGAACCTGACCGCGTTCCTCTCTGTTATACTCCCGACTTCCTCGAAGTCGAGTCCTTTAAGCTTTGCCACCTCTTCGATGGCCACCCTAACGTTGCACGGGGTGTTCCTCTGCCCCTTTACGGGACTCATGTAGGGAGCGTCCGTTTCCACCATCATGTTTTCGACTTCAACTGCCTCCGCCGCCGCCCTTACTTCGGGAATGAAGACTATCCCGGTGTTTATTCCGATGGGGTGTCCGTTCTTGGCTATTTCTTTGGCAAGCTCAACGCTTCCAGAGAACGAGTGGAAGTAAGCCTCAACCCCAACTCTCTGGACGAGTTCGAAGGCCTCCCCTTCGGCCTCGCGGGCGTGTATCACCACAGGCAATTTAATTTCGAGGGCCAGCTCAAGGAAGTGCTTGAAAATCTCCCTCTGGTTCTTCCTTTGCCTTTCGTTTTCCGCGTAGTGGTAGTCCAGCCCTATCTCGCCTATTGCCACTATATCGTCCCTGTGGGCCAGGATGAACTCCTCAACCTTCTTCACCTTCTCCCAGTTGCCCCTCCTCGCTTCGTTCGGATGATAGCCGAGGGTGGGGAAGATGAATCCGAAGTGGGGTTTCAGAACCTCCCAGCTCTTCCAGACGTGGGCTTTGCGGTACTCGGTTATGGAGTCCACGACGGCAGTCAGTTCTTTTTTGCACTCCTCTATCATACGCGGTGCGTCCTTTTTGTAAAACTCAAAGTGGGCATGAGCATCGAGCATGTTTCTCGTTTCACGGCTGGATAGAAAAGCTTTTCCGTTGTTTGGGTGGTTATTCAACGGAGGTAAAAATATCATGGAAAACGAAAATACTCCAACGATCAGTATGCACGAGATAGTGGAGGCGCTTAGGAATAAGTCTCCGAAGGAGCTTTTAAGCTACGCCATCTTCAACGAGGAAGAAGAGGCTAAGTACTACGCCAAACTCGCCGAAAAGGCCAAGAGAGCCGGCGTTAAGGCACTGTTCATCAAAATGAGCGAGGACAGTAAAGACCATCACGACTGGCTGTACGGGCTCTTCAAGAAGATGTACCCCGACGAGGAGCCGGTGAAGGTTGAGGCTCCCCCAGTCGAGGTGGCTCCTTTTTACCCTGAGTTTGAGAGCGTCGAGGACTACATATCGGCCCTCAATTACTGCATGGAAAGCGAGTTGTTCGCCAAGAAAACCTACGAACTCCTGGCCAAGGTCGCCGAGGACGAAGACGCAAGGGCATTCGCGCTTAATCTGGCCACGATGGAGGAGGAGCACTATACCTCAATTAGAAAAATGTACGAGCTCATACTCTCCCTTGAGGAGAAAGAGATAACCCCCGAGAAGCTTGAGCCGGGTGGATACCTCTTCATCGATGAGCTGAAGGCAAAGTATTTCCTTATAGACCTGATCCATAGCGGTGTTCGCCTTTCTGCCGCGGTTAGAGAAAAGCCAGAGAAGTTCCTTGAGGTATTTGATGGCTCTGATATCAAAGTAATCTGGGTAACCAAGACCGAAGTTGATGATTCCATCCGGCCTGACGAGATGCCAATTCTCAAGAAAAAATTCTGCAGGTTTCTGAGGGAAACCTCAGAGAGCGACAAAAAGGGCGCGGTTTTCCTTCAGAACCTCGGCTACTTTGCACTTGAACTTGGTTTCAGGAGCATGGTGGATGTAGTGCTTTACCTGAAGGACTGCGCACTCCTCTA
>JALSNG010000085.1 GCA_026987155.1 Thermococcus sp.
GCTCCCATTCCCCTGGGGGTGGCATCCACAATGACGTCAACCCGTTCAAGGAGGTCGTTGAGTGTTCCTGCCACTTCGAAGCCGGCCTTCTCGAACCTCGGCAGGAACTCCTCGCTGGCAACATAAACCGGAATTCCAAGCTCCTTCGCACGGTAGGCCTCGAAGTCTGGCTTGGTCTTTGTTACACCGATGAGCTCCATATCATCCTGCCTGGTTATTGCATAGGCGACGCGCTTTCCTATCGTTCCGTAACCGTTAATCCCAACCTTCACCTTCATGCTACCACCGGAGAATTTTATCGCGATAAAATACTTAAGCGTTGTTTTCACTCGTGGTGAAAACTGCCCTCTAAGTCGGCGATTTTTACATTTTTCTTTTAAAAGCCTCACCCTTTATGGCGGAGATGCAGGGATTTTAAGACCAACCTTTGAGCGAGAAAGCAACACTTTTTTAAAGCCTAAAAATCATACCATACTTTGAGATGAAGCGTTCAGTAACGATTAAACTCCAACCTTCAAAGGAGCAGGCAAAAATCCTTTCCGAATTAGCCGACTTAGGGGCCAAAGTCTGGAACAGGGTGGACTACCTGAGAAGACAGCAATTCTTCAAAGAGCAAATCGTGGACTTTAACGGCACAGAAAAAACCGTTTATGAAGAGTTCAAAAAGAAAATCGGCTCTGCGACGGTCCAGCAAATCTGCCGGAAGAATGCTGAAAGCTGGCGGAGCTTCTTCTCCCTCCTTCGGAAGAAGCAGAACGAAGAACTTCCCTCCTGGCTTAAACCAAAACCACCAAACTATCTCAAAGAAGAGGGGAGGAGAAGACCCTTAATCGTCCTCAGGAACGACCAGTACAGAATTGAGGGGAACAGGTTAATCCTCAAAGGCCTCGGCAAGTTCAAACGCCTCGAAGTTCAGTTTAAGGGGAGAATACACTTGAATGGCAAGCAAGGGCGCTTAGAAATCACTTACGACGAGGCAAAGCGGAAGTGGTATGCCCACATCAGTCTCACCGTTGATGAAAAATTTGAGGGCGGGGAGTGGGTTAAACTTCCAAAAACTCCAAAAGGAAACCTCTCAGCTGGAATTGACTTGGGAGTGAACAATTTGATGGCCGTTTATGTTGAAAACGGCGAAAGCTTCCTCGTGAATGGCAGGCCGTTGAAGAGTATCGATTTTTACTGGCGGAGGAGAATAGCGGAATACCAGTCCAAACTCAACAAGAGTGGAGCGAAAACGAGCAGGAAGCTCAAGAGAATACACGAGAAGGCCAAACTTCAGGCAAAACACTACATCAACACTGCCGTGAGGCAAACGGTTAGAAAGCTCTACGATTTGGGAGTTTCTAAGATTGTGGTCGGTTATCCGAAGGGGATCACCAGAAACTCTGAGAAGGGAAGAAAGCAGAACTTCATCCTTTCTCACGTGTGGCGTTTCAATACGGTGATTCAACGGCTTAAGGAAGTTGCGGAGGAGTATGGTATTAAAGTTGTAGTTGTGAATGAGGCTTTCACTTCGAAAACTTGTCCCCTCTGTGGGAAGCCCCATGAAGGGGCTCGCTTTGTTCGGGGATTATTTAAGTGTCCCGCAGAGGGGCTTATCTTTAATGCTGACCTTGTTGGAGCATTTAACATTTTAAAGAGGGCAATAAGAACCATAACCCCGAATCTGAGCGGTCTTTACGCTCAGGGGAGGGGTAACTGGCCCAAGACCAGGCCAGAGGGGTTCAGGGGACCCTCGAAAGGGTTCCTGATGGAGGCCCCTCAAACCTCCCCGCCTTTAGGTTAGGGGTTTCCCGGTGGAACCCCCGCCTAGGCGGGAGGAGGTCAGATTTTCCTGCAAAGGACTTCCGCTGAGGTTATAAGCCGGTCTGCCGGATATTCTACAGGTGGTTGAGATGTTCGCCGAGATACTCACGATAGGGGACGAACTGCTCACGGGGAACACCGTGGACAGCAACTCCGCCTTTATTGCCCAGAAGCTCACCGAGAAGGGCTACTGGGTGAGGCGGAAGACTACTGTCGGAGACGACGTTGAGGAAATCAAAACAGCGGTAAGGGAAATCCTCGCGAGGAAGCCAGAGGTTCTTATCATCTCTGGCGGACTGGGTCCAACGCACGATGACGTTACTATGTTAGCGGTCGCGGAGGCCATAGATAGGAAGCTCGTTCTCTGCGAGGAGTGCCTTGAGAGGATTAAGGCCTTTTATCGGGAGCTGTACGAGAAGGGCCTCATAGACAATCCTGAGTTAAACGAAGCGCGCAAAAAGATGGCATACTTACCTGAGGGTGCGGAGCCTGTGGAGAACACGGAAGGTGCTGCCCCAGGGGCATACATCGAGCACGAAGGAGTCAAGATATTCGTCCTCCCGGGAATGCCCCGCGAGATGAAGGCCATGCTTGAGGGAGAAGTTCTTCCAAGGCTCGGCGGGAGGAGGTTCATCCAGAGAAAGCTTTTGGCCGAGATAACCGACGAGAGCAAGCTCGCGCCGATTCTCATCGAGGCCCTCAAGAGGTTCCGCGTGAGGATACACTCATCTCCGAAGGGATTCGGGAGATACATCGGCATTATAGTCTTCGGCGAGAGCGAGGAGGAGATAGAGCGCGCGAAGGCTTTCATGGAATCCAGAGGGATTAGGTTTGAAGAAGGCTGGTAGCGAAACGCTGATAAGGATTTAAACGGTAATGAATGCGGTGGGAGAATGCCGGTTGAGATAGAGGTTCCCAAGGATATAGAACCCCTTGTTAGGGAAATACTCAAAGCCGTTAGAAAGGAAAGGAGAGAAAAAGCCCTAAAAGACCTTGAAAACGTTATTCAGGCAATTAATCGGAACACCCCCGAGGAAATCCCGGACACCCTTAAACTGCTTGAGGAGCTGAGGGAGAGATGATAGTGGCGGATGCATCTTTTGTTGTCGATGCCCTCGTAGTCCCCCGGAGAAAGAAAAGAGATGAGATGTATCTGAGGCAGCTGAACCGTCACAGGCGCTCCAAAGAACTCCTCTCTTTTTTCTTGGAAGAGGGATTCCAGCTTTACATACCCTTTCTTGGCCTTGTGGAGATTTCTTCTCTTCTTGTCAGAAAACTCGGAAAGAGAGCCAACGTTGATGCCGCTTTAGAGTTTTTGAACGAATACTTCTTCGTAGTCCCTGAAAAGAATCTTGAGGAGTTTCTACTGAACCTCGCAAGGGAAACAGGTTCAAGAGCCGCAGATATTTACTACATCTCTTTGGCGAAGATGAAAGGCGCGGTTCTTGTAACTGCAGACAGAAAAATGGCCGAGATTTCAAAAGACGTGGGTGTTAAAGTGATTTTGGTGGAGTGATGCCCATGCTTCCTGCCGAGGTTCGTTCAATCATTGAGGGGATGAGGGCCGAGAGAATCAGGGGCGCAGGGTGGCTCGCTAAAAGGGGCGCCGAGGCGTACATAATCCTCTCCGGACTCCTCGAAGGGGAAGAGCTTGAGAGTGCCCTGAAGGAGATGAAAGAGGAAATTCCAGCCGTCAACAGGACGATGGCGTCGCTTTACAACCTCTCGCGCTTCATCCCCATAACGGGGGATCCCGACGTGGTGAGGGCAAAGGCCGAGGAGTTCATCCGCCTTGGTGAAGAGGCAAAGCGCGAGATAGGCAACATCGGGAGCGAGCTGATAGACGAGAACGAGGTTGTAATCACGCACTCATTCTCCTCGGCCGTTCTTGAGACTTTTAAAGCTGCAAAAAGAAAGGGCAAGCACTTCAGGGTCATATTGACCGAGAGCGCGCCCAACTACGAGGGGATAGCGCTGGCGAGGGAGCTGGATTCCCTTGGAATTCCGTTTGAGGTGATAACCGACGCCCAGCTCGGTCTTTTCGCAAAAAAGGCCACCCTCGCCTTAGTTGGAGCGGACAACGTTACCCGCGACGGGGCGGTGGTCAACAAGGCCGGAACCTATCTCCTCTCCCTGGCCTGCCACGATAACGGTGTTCCTTTCTATGTGGCAGCTGAAAGCTTCAAGCTCCACCCGGAACTGACCTCGGAGAACGTTGAGATAGTCGAGAGGCCCTACGCGAGACAGGGCTACCGCGTGAGAAACCTGCTCTTCGACATTACCCCCTGGCGGTACGTCAGGGGCATCATAACAGAGTTCGGAATTCTGGTCCCTCCGAAGGAGATATGAGCCGGCCAAGCAAAAGAGGTAGAAAAGAAAAGGTCACTCCTGGTGGGCAAGCCAGAGGAGGGCACCTTTGATGAAGGGCCAGTTGCTCTTGATGTATTTGCCATAGTAGACATCACTGAAAGCCCTACTCGAACCGTAGGCTATTATTCTGCCTTTCCCAACCTCAACAGCAGCCGCTATAACAGGGTTGGAACCTCTCTCGTGGACTGTGTTCCCGTCGGCATCGATGGCGTAGGAGGTGTCAAAGCCTTTTATTATCCAGAGTGCGTTGCCACTAACTTTTATCGTACACCCACTGTAATAAATCCTCCAGCCCTCTGGAATATACCGTGTTATTGGAATATCCCTGTTGTATATCCCAACGTAGGGATAGTAGGGCCTTCCACTGTTAGCCTTGGAATCCATGAGCTCGGTAGCTTCGAACTCAACCCCAGTACCTTTGAGAATCCCGTTGAGGCTCTTGGCGTTGAGATACTTATACCAGTCGCCGGCCAGTAGGAGACCTCCTCCGTTTTCAACGTACTCTCTTAGGGCCTCCACCTCAGAGGGCATGAACTCACTCTTTGGATTCAGGATTATAACAACGGTGTAGTCTTTCAACATGTCGTAGGTCAGGAGGTTTCTGTTAATGGCAACCTTCCATCCAAGTTCTTTGAATATTCTATCAGTAAGGCCTTTAACGCCCTCTTTAACGTAGTACTGTCCGTGGGAGTAATCTATCAGAACCTTGACTTCCTTGGTCTCGTTCGCAGAGGGGACAACGACTTGGGTCTGGTTTCCCGAAGTTTGGTTTTGAGCACCAGTGCCGGTTTCATTCTTCTGTTCCTGGGCGTTCTTAATTGCCGTTCTGAGGGTGGCCCCGAGCACGGGGTTCCAGACTCTCAGCTTTTCCTCGATGCTCTTGTGGAGCAAGAAAGCCTTCCTGCCCTGGACAAAGAGAACGTACAACTTGAACTTGTACTTGCTGAAGTTCACAATGTCCAGAGGGAGCCCCCTTGTCAGGTTGATGTACTGCTCCATTTCGGAACTTATCTCTTTCACTGGAACCGACGAGAGGTCGACCCCGTAACCCTCGAGCTGAGATGTTAGATTGGTAAAGTTGGAGTACTCCTCCAATAAGAGGCCTTCGTGGTGTTTGAGGTAGAGAACGTAGTGAAGGGCAAGTGGATAGAACACGTCAAAAGCGGAGGGCCTGTTGATGATCTCGTAAGTCTCAAAGGTCACAACGACCTGGGTTGGGTCCCTCTTGAGAACAATGACCAAATGATTGCCCAAAGTGTAGTAGTACCCTAATGGGTCCCTTACATTCGTTCCAAGGGAGTGGGTGTTGCCCCCCTTAATGACCTTGACTCCTCCCACCTTTTGCCCCATCATCGGAACAACGATGACTGCCATCGATGGATCTCCCATAGCGAGTTTCAACACGAGATTCTTCCTGTGAACGGTTACCGTTCTTTCAAGGGTGTTCTGGGCAATGAAGTCATTCTCTTCGAGTTTGACTCCAAGGAGGGCCGCTTTCCAGTAAGCCAGAAGGGAAGGCTTTGCCGGATCAAAGTTCTTTCCATCAACGAATAGATTCTTGGTTGAAACAACGACCGAGAACGTAGTGTTATTGACGGAAATCTTGAGTCCCCCTGGAGACTGCTCAACGGTGGCGTTTCCAATCACGGCAACGGTAAAGTTGTCAAGGCTCTCTACCTTAACCGGTTTCCTGTAGGTGATCTCAAGGTGGGGTCTATCGCCAGGATTCTCCCTGGAGTAAATCCAAGCATAGTTGTTGACACTCTCATCAATGAGCTTGAGAATAAAAGCCACAGTGGAATTGGAATGGTCGGCTATAAAATCTGTAAGGTTCCACGAGACCCATCCCTTGGAGAGTTCCTTTTCCGCGAGGAGCGTCCCAGGGGTCGGGGGCTCTTGGGGCGCGGATTTCTCGCTCCACGAAGTCGTCGTGTTGTAAACCCCAACATTCAGCGGTACGCTCCTGTCTTTAATGTACGGCACGTAGACCTTGAGAACCGCAGAGACGAGCTTTGCATCTTGAGGAATCGGGGGAACTGTGAACTTTAAGTAGGCCCTCTCACGGGAATAGAGCGACGAGTTGCCAATTGCCAGCTCTCTCTTGTCCCCGTAAGGGTGGTAGTCCTTCCAGCTGAACTGGGATCCCTTGTAGTAGTAACTGTAGGCATCTTCCGACGGGAGGATTTCCAGAGTCTCGGAAGGGGTAACGTTGTACTGTGCAAATATCGTCGATTCGACGGACGAAACTGTTTCCTTCATATACTTCAGCTCTGCCCTCAGTTCGTATTTTCCATAGCGCGGGGCCAACCATGGCACCTGTAGAGAAACTCCTCCAGCTGGGAGAGTCAGGCTGCTGTTAGAATACACCACGCTTCCATTAATTGTGATGGAAAAGTTGACAACCTTGTCAGTGGTGTAGTTGTTTTCAAGGGTGAAATTGAGGAAAACAGGTTCTTCAACAAGAACCACCGACGGAACTCCGTAGGATGATATAGCAACCCCATAGAGGCTCTCTACACTTTCACTCTTCGTTGAAAGGAGTTTCCCATCTTGATCAAACAGCTTTGCCGTGACCGTGTGACCTCCCCTGGCCTCGGGGATCCAGTTCAGGATGAAGGAATCCTCGGAATTGGCATTTATCGAAAAGGTCTCGTTGTGGAGAACACTACCGTCAACCTCCACCACGAGTCTCAGACCAGAATAGTCGGAACTGTCATGGTTAACCACCGTGACGTTTATTGGAGTGTTTTGGCCTACATATGCTCTTCCCAAGACCTTAAGACCGCTTATCTCCACGTTCTTTGGCAGAGTATAATTCACTTCGAGATAGGGGTGAT
Organism: Thermococcus sp.; assembly: GCA_026987155.1. Lineage (GTDB taxonomy): Archaea > Methanobacteriota_B > Thermococci > Thermococcales > Thermococcaceae > Thermococcus. The sequence continues at coordinate 7,014 of JALSNG010000085.1, forward strand.
GTCCATAAGAGCTTTCCTTCGAATTAAACTTGGCTGTATCCTTGCCTTCAGGAACCAGGGCAAGACTTATCACGCCATCAGCGGCTATTTCCTCCTTGGCATAATCAGTTATATCCCAGCAGTAATAGCCGTTCGAAGTTATCTCTTTGGTGTCTAAGACAGAATCCCCGATTTTCGGTCTGTTGTCCCATGTTATGACTTCTTCACTCCAACTGTCGTTTTGAACTGGCTTAGCGTCAATCACAGGAGAACCGTATTGTTTGTAGCTGTACAAACACAGCTTAACGGTTTTTATCTCTGCGTTTGATGGTATTGAGGTTGCGTTAAACTTCAAATACGTGTATTCCCAACCCTTATAGTAGCCGACTACGAGGGAACCTCCGTACTTCCCCGAATTTTGGTTGGAAGTGGGGTACCTCTCGTAAACATAGACATCATCCGCTGGCACTATCTTTGCTGAAAGTAGGCTCTCCGCTCCAACCGGCGCCCATCCTTGAAGAGGTATTAAAGCCCCTAAGAGCAAAACCACAAGAAATGCTGCCAGCCTACGCATAGCGACCACCGTCAAGATAATGATGGAGTAATAAATAAGTTTTTCTTGTCAAAAATCAGTGAAAAGAGAAAGGGTTAAAACGTCCAATTGCCTTATTCACTGGGTGGTCAGAATGTCCATCACGACCAAGACGGGAGATAAGGGCCTAACCGGCCTCTTCACCGGTGATCGCGTGGCGAAGTACTCGCCTATAATGGAAGCCAACGGGACTATAGACGAGCTCGACAGCTTTTTAGGAGAAGCAAAGCACTACGTTCCCGAAGAGATGGTCGAGATCCTCGAAAAAATCCAGGTCCAGCTCTACAACCTCATGGCCGAGCTGGCGAGCAAAGGGAAGTACACAAAAATAGGGAACGAAGAGATAAAATGGCTCGAAGAGCTGATAGACCAATACGAGAGGGAGTTCAATTTCAGGGCCTTCGTGTTGCCGGGCTCAACAAGGGCAAGCGCCAAACTTGATATATGCCGAACGATAGCGAGGAGAGCCGAGAGGAGGGTTGCCAAGCTCGTCCTCGACTACGGCTTCGGGAATAACGCCCTGGTGTACCTCAACAGGCTCAGTGACCTGCTCTTCATAATGGCAAGGGCAATAGAGAAGAGGGAAGGGAAGCTGAGGGAGATTACTTAGATCTCCTGTATGTTTTCATTTCCTCTTCGTACCGATCCCTAAGAAGCTCATTAGTCCGTTTTTCTACGTCTCTAAGGGCTCTCTGTGCTTCTTCGATAGTTGCACTGACCACCGCAACCCCGAGACCACTGAAACGTTTTATTGCAATGACCTTAGTCTCATCCTTTAAGTATACCTCAACAGAATTTTTTTCCAAACCAATATCATCCGCTTTTTTTTCAATGTACTTCATAATATCCTCCACATGGGCCCCAAGATTTTCGTTTCCCTCTATGCTCAGCCCATCCTG
>JALSNG010000086.1 GCA_026987155.1 Thermococcus sp.
CCTTCGTGCTCGACGCTCTTCGGGATTCTTGAGAAACTTAAGGGTAAGGTCCCGCTCAGCTACGACGTCAACATAAGGCCCGACCTCTGGCGTGGTAGAGAAGAAGACATGCTCCGGAATATTGAGAGGGCACTGAGGCTTGCCGATATAGTTAAGCTCGGCGATGGGGAGCTGGCGTACCTCAGAGACAACGGAATAAACCCCGAAGACTTCGACCTCAAACTGCTCGCGGTCACTAAGGGTGGAGAGGGAAGCGAGCTGAGGAGCGGAGGCGCTGAGGTTCATATCCCGGCTTACAGGGTAGAGCCGGTTGACACCACCGGGGCCGGAGATGCCTTTATGGCGGCTCTCCTTGCTGGTCTCCACTACTCGAACATGATTGGGCGAGAAGCCATCGATGAGGAGCACCTTAGAAAAATCGGCCGCTTCGCAAACCTCGTAGCGGCGCTCTCGACGACCCTCCGGGGTGCTTGGAGCGTTCCAAAAATGGAAGAGATAGTTCTGATGAAAGAGGTGAGGGAACTCCACCGAAATCCCAAGAAATGATCCCTCCAACACGTTTCCTTCTGAATACCAATCCAGAGTGAGGCAACAAGGACCCCTTTTCAAACATCGGCATGACAAATCTTAAACACCTGGTATTCCCCTTTTTCCAAAGTCAAGCCATCAAAACTCACTTTTCGCGCATAAAGATTTATATGCCTCCGCATAATAAATTCCCGGGGATGTCCATGGAAGTGAAAGTGGGTGTGGTGGGCTGCGGGAACATCTTCAACCTCGCCCACAAAAACGCTCTCTCCATCCTTCAGAGGGAGGGGCTTATACGGGTTGAGGGTTGTTTTGACGTTGTGGAAGAGAGAGCCTCGGAAGGCGCCAAAGCCCTGAAATCCAGAATGTTCAAGGATGTGGACGAGTTGTTGGCAGAGGTTGATGTGGTCGAGATTTTAACTCCCACATACACTCATGCGGAGCTCGCCCTAAGGGCCCTGCGCTCAGGACGGCACGTCATAGTGGAAAAACCAATTGCCCTCGGGGTAGAAGAGGCAGAAAAAATGGTAAGGGAAGCCAGCAGTAGGAACCTAACGCTGCTCGTTGGCCATGTCAGGCGGTTTGACAAACGATGGGTGACGATGAAAGAGGTGATAAAGAAGAGAAACCTCCTCCCCAGCCACGTTAGAAAGGTTGAAGTCCAGAACCTGCCGTTTCCGGAGAATTACTGGTACTGGGACGAGAAGAGGAGCGGGGGCGTTGCCCTCGACTTGGGAGTTCATGTTACAGATTTCCTCCGGTGGTTCCTTGAGAGCGAACCCGTGAGGGTCTACGCCGTTGGAAAGGCTATAAAAGATGAGGCAAGGAAAAATGGAACATTCGATCACTTCGTGATGATGGTTGAGTTCGAAGGTGGGAAAACTGGGATCGGAGAGGTGAGCTGGGCGTACCCCTACCCCTCACGTTACGGAGTATTCTATCATCATGTTGACGTAATGGGAAGAAACGGCAGAATCCGATACACCCCCCTCGATACCCCAGTGGTAGGAGTAGCCAAGGCAAACTTCGAGATGCCGCGGTTCTCACCGCTCCTCTCAACCTTTCCCGATGCCTTTGAGAGGGAGCTCAGACACTTCTTCAGGGTCATTACTGAAGAGGAAGAACCTATAGTGACGGCAGAAGATGCCCTGATAGCCCTGAAGATAGCTGAGAAAGCCAAGGAAAGCGCCAGGAAGGGAGAGGTGGTTGAGGTATGAAGATCAGGTTCGGGATAGTGAGCTACGCGCATCCTCATGCCCTCCGCTACGCCCCAACGATAGCGGGGGGGAGGTATACCGAATTGGTTGCCATCTCGGGGGATGGTCCCAACTCAGATGTGGCCAGAGCAGAATCGAGAAAGTACGGTGCGAAGTTCTACCGGGAGTACGAAGCCCTCTTGAGGGATGAAAACGTGGAG
>JALSNG010000087.1 GCA_026987155.1 Thermococcus sp.
TGAGAAGAAGAATACATCGGGCTCCCCGATGTCTTGGAGTTCTTTAACGGTTCTCTCAAGGTCTTCTCTCTTTGTTAGGTCAGCAACTATGGAGTGGACTTCAACGTCGCTCTCGGCTTTAATTTTCTCCATAGCTTTCTTCAGGTTTTCCTTGCTTCTCGATAGTAGTATCACGTCCGCTCCAGCCCTCGCTAAAACCCTGGCGACGCCGAAGCCGATGCCTTTGCTCGATGCGGTAGTAAAGGCTAACCTGCCGGAGAGGTCTATCCCAATCACGGCAATCACCAATGTGACTTAGGGACATTATAAAAGAACCTTACGCTCCGTAAGGAGGATCTGAAAAGTAATTGGATTGGGGGCCTTAACCGGTGCTCCATGTTACCCTTCGTAGAAAATCCTGTAATGCTGAACGTACTTTTCCTTTTCCAGCAGGAAGTCATCGTCTTCTGGATAATACTTCGCTATCTCCGGGTTTTCTCCTGCAAACTTCTTGATGGACTCCATCGAGTCCCATATAGTGACGAGAAGGAAGTGGGCAACGTCTCCTTCATCCTTCCTCGTGAAGTAGAGCTTTAGAAGTCCATCGACGGAGCCGTAGTCCGGAACCGCCCTCTCGATGAGGAACTTTTCGTACTCGTCCGCCTTTTCGATTGGCACCCTTCCGTGCCAGAGCCTCATAATCGGCATTGAAATCACCTCGGCATTGTTATCGGCCACATCATATAAAAACCTCTCTACTCGTTACGGTTTTTTCGCAGGCCTTTGGAGTGACCAGGTGGCGCAAAAACGTTGGAAGATAGGAGCAGTTTCACCAACCGCTGCCTCTTCCCATTCCGCCTCCACGACCCATTCCTCTGCCCCTGCCCATGCCACGGCCCATTCCTCGTCCCATACCTCTTCCCATTCCTCCGCCGGCTCCACCTTCAGGGCCAAAAACGGCCCCGGTGAGCTCACCTCTCAAGAAGGCTTCGACAGCTTCTCTGACGGTCATCGTGGCCGGGGCCGAGACCATCCTTATGCCAGCAGCTTGGAGTACTCCCGATGAGTTGGGCCCAAAGCTTCCCGCAATGACAACGTTGGCCCCCTGGTCTATTACGAACTGCGCCGCGGTAACTCCGGCTCCCCTCGGCTGGCTGTAGCCGGGATTCGGAACGACCTGGGCGCCGGTTATTTCTCCGTTTTCGACGTCAACTATCGTGAAAGTTGGCGTCCTCCCGAATGCCGGGTTCACCCTGTCATCGAGTCCTCCGTTTACGGTTGAGACTATGATCCTCATTCACATCACCTCCGAGAGAATTAGGAAAACCGAACTTAAAAAAGTTTGCATACGCTCAAAATGGCCCCCACCAGGGCCTGGGCCTCAGGAATGACCTGAGGACTAAAAGTGCCGCGAGACCCAGAGCGTATGGAAGCGCCACGACGAACAACTTGAACAGGAAGTACAGGATTCCGATGAGGAAGAGCAGGTCGATTAGACCGTACGTGCTACCAAACGGATAGAATCCGTACCTCGGCCTTCCGTATCCCCTTCCCATTCCCCTTGGCATTCTCCTTTCCTCCGATATGTTCTCAATTCTCATGCTCACAAGATAAAAAGAGAGGGCTCACCACCAGCCGAAAAACCTGGCGAGCCAAGTTCTCCTGCTGGGCTGACCGGTCCATGGGCAGTAGCCGAGCCTGGCTCCCCAGCCTCTTCCTCTGCCCCATCCCCTTCCAAAGCCTCTGCCTCTTCCCCAGCCGCCACCGCGTCCCCAGCCAAAGCCGTAGCCGTAAGCGGGGTAGGCCGGGTAAGC
>JALSNG010000088.1 GCA_026987155.1 Thermococcus sp.
CGGTTTCCAGAGGCTTTTTTGTATAATTGACAAGGGTAACCCTGATCATATCCCCCATTTGCGCCACCGGAGATAGAAGAGGGTTGGGTTTATTAGGTTTATTGCACGGGCATGTCACAGTAGTAGCTTGAGAAAATCAAAAGAGGGGGAAATCAAATGGGCGCCGGTTCCTCGATGGGCTTCTCAAGCTCGTCGGGCAGGGAGAAGAAGGCTATTATCTCCAGGATTGCCGCTATCAGTATCAGGAAGGCACCGATGACTACTATCATTAGTATCGCACCAAAAATGTACAGCAGTGCCGCCGTGTGGAAGGTTCCAACCCCGGTCTCCTCTGAAATCATGTCGTAGCTCTGCTTCATGAACCACATACCTAGGATGAGGAGGAGTACGGCGAAGAGGCCCCCGATCCCTATCGTCCCGATGACCTGTTCCGGTGATTCTGATGTCATGCTACCCATTGAGCCTATAAAAGCGAGGATCAACACCAAGTCGGATATCACCCCAAGCACTGCAGCCCAGAGGTACTTGCTGAATATCTCCCCCCTCCCAGTGGCCTCGGCAATGTTCTTGACGGCCAAGAGCTTCAGGATGAATCCTATGAAGCCGAGGCCCACCAAAGTTAATATGGCCCCTATACCTCCCAGGGTTTTTGCACTCTTTAGATCACCCACATGTATCACCTTAGAACATAGATGTTCATTGGGAAATAAAAGAGTTTCTCTCCCTTCCTAAATCAGTGGGCGTTCAACCTTACGTTTAGAAAGCTCTTGCTGGGCTTTTCTTAAAAGGCTTCGGGATATGCAACCTCCGCCCGGCGAAAGGATTATTAAACGATAGACCCAGCATTAAGCGGTGATGTACATGGTGGTTAGCCTCGCTGGAAAGGACGTTCTCTGCCTTCAGGACTTTACGAGGGAGGAGATTGAAACTATTCTCAAAACCGCCGAGATGATGAAGATCTGGAACAAGATAGGAAAACCCCACCGCGTCCTTGAGGGGAAGACGCTGGCCATGATATTCCAGAAGCCCTCAACCAGAACGAGGATTTCCTTCGAAGTTGGAATCTACCAGCTCGGCGGCTACGGCCTCTACCTCAACGCCAACGACCTCCAACTGAGGAGGGGCGAGACCATAGCAGATACCGCCCGCGTCCTCAGCAGGTACGTGGACGGAATGATGGCGAGGGTTTACGCCCACAAGGACGTCGAGGACTTGGCAAAATACGCGAGCGTCCCGGTCATCAACGGTCTGTCCGACTTCTCCCACCCGTGCCAGGCTTTAGCTGACTACCAGACCATACTTGAGAAAAAGGGCAGGATTCAGGGACTTAAGGTCGTCTACGTTGGAGATGGAAACAACGTGGCACACTCACTCATGATAGCCGGGACTAAGCTTGGCGCCAACGTCGTCGTTGCAACGCCAGAAGGCTACGATCCGGACAAGAAGGTTATTAAATGGGCCGAGCAGAACGCGGCAGAGAGCGGTGGAAGCTTCGAGCTCCTCCACGACCCGGTTCAAGCGGTTAAAGATGCAGATGTAATCTACACCGACGTCTGGGCCAGTATGGGCCAGGAGGCCGAGGCCGAGGAGAGGAGGAAGATATTCCAGCCGTTCCAGGTGAACAGGGAACTCGTCAAGCACGCCAAGCCGGACTACATCTTCATGCACTGTCTCCCGGCCCACAGGGGAGAAGAGGTTACGGACGACGTTGTTGACTCACCGAACAGCGTCGTCTTTGATGAAGCGGAGAACAGGCTCCACGCCCAGAAAGCACTCATGGCCCTC
>JALSNG010000089.1 GCA_026987155.1 Thermococcus sp.
GGCGTGAGATGCCGAGGGCCTCGGCTATCTCAACCTCTCTCATTCCCCTGGCCCTCATAAGCCAGATTCGCTCCATGCCCTCCGGAAGTCGAAGCATTTTTCATGGCCTCCTTGGTGAGTTTCAGGAAACCTTCACCTCTCCCATAGGAGAGGAGATAAGATTTTCCCTCCTCAACCTTGACCCCAAAGCCGTTTGAGATACTCAAAAGGAAAACGAAGATTGGTCGCAGGTAAAACCCCGTGAGCCGGGAGATGTAATCTGAGACGGAAATCCCTATAAGTCCTGAGGACAGCAGGACAACGGCAATAAAACGGAGGAAGAGCGCGATTCCCGGTGCGGAAAGGCCCCATGTTTTCCCCATTCCCATCACAGCCAATTGTTCTCCCATTGAGTTCACCTTTGTCAACATACATAAGTTGACAAAATATTTAAGCCTTTCGATGGGTTTAAATAACTTCACCAATCACCAAAGAAGGTGATCCCATGTCCCTTGAGGAGCTTTACTCTTACCTGAGGGGTAGTATAGATCCCGGTAGTGAAGCTGCCCAAAGGCGCTTTGTTGGAGCTCAAGCATTCTTTAATTGGGCGTTCAAGGAAGAACTCATCCCCTATGGCAGGAAAGTTCGGATACTCGACCTCTGCGCCGGAACAGGACTGGCAGGAGCGGCTCTAGTTGAGGTCCTCAGGGAGTGGGGGTACGACTCCCGACTGGTTGTGGTGGACAGGCGAAAGGAGGACTTGGTGAGGGTGGAGGAGTGGCTTTCCGACGAGACCGATGTTTATGGGGCCGTCATGGACTGCTTGGGCGATTTGAAAAAGCTTGGAAGGTTCGACGTGGCACTGCTATTCGGTTACACGATGCCGCACTTCGACCCAATTCAAGCGGCCGAGCTGTTCCGAAACGTTGCTGGCGTTCTTGAGAGCAACGGGGTTTTCATCCTCGAAGAAACTGACCGTTTTGGTACCTTCTTCTACGGCAGGGCGTACAGGGAAATAGTCGTTGAGGTAAGGGAGAAGGACTACACGGTGATTTCCCTCGATGAGGGCTATGACCCCCTCAGGGGAGTAATAAGGAGGGGCTACTACAAATTACCGGGCTGGGAGAGAATAGGAGAGATCGAGACCCGGTACTGGGATTTAGCTGGTTTGGCTGGGATCGGAAGGGCCCTGTTCGAAGAGGCACAAATAATAAGAAGGAACAAACACGGGATAATCAGCGTCGGGGACATCGTCCATCTTTCAAAACCAATTAGATGAAGTAGTGCTCAGGCCGCCTATCGCCGAAAACGTCGTTCATCTCGTTTATCCTCTTTTCCCTTGCAAGGGATAGGTCCACATCAACCACGGCGACCTCTTCTTCATCCTCACTTCCCATGGCAAGGACTTCGGCCTTCGGCGAGGCTATCGTACTTTTTCCTATGAAGCGCAGACCTCTCTCCTCACCAATCCTGTTGGCGGTTACCGTGTAAACGCGGTTCTCCAAAGCCCGAATCGGCATTGCCCTCGGAGCGTAGGGCATTACCAGGTTGCTCGGATGGGCTATAATATCGGCTCCCTTTAGGGCGAGAGTTCTGGCACTCTCGGGAAAGAACCAGTCGAAACATATCATGACCCCTACCTTTGCCTGTCCTATGTTGAAAACCCTAAAACCGAGATCTCCTGGCTGAAAAAAGAGCTTCTCACGGTAAAAGAGATGCACCTTGCGGTACTTGCCCATGTACCCCCATCCAACCGGCCCAACGAGAACCGCAGAGTTGTAGAGTTTTCCACGCTCGTCCTTCTCAGCTGTACCGGCTACAATGAAAACATCGAAGTCCTTCGCAATCTCAACAAGAAACTCCGTGGTCGGACCATCAGGGATTTCTCCCGCGACTTCTTCAACCTCATCCCTGCTCTCGAAGTTATATCCTGAGTCAAAGAGCTCAGGCAAAACCACGAGCTTTGAACCCTTCTCCACGGCTTCCTTCACCATTTTTTCAGCCCTGGAATAGTTCTTCTCGGGGTTTAGCAGCTCAACGTTCATCTGGACGAAGGCAACCCTCATGCTCCCACCACCCCGATTACCCCAATCCCCAGATAAGATTAACGGTTCTGAACTCATTAAAAACGCAGAATTTCAAAAGTTCACGAGGTTCATATCGCCGTTAAATAGCTTTTTTTCGATGTTGCGATAACAAAAACAACGCACTAACCAGTTAAACCTCAGATACAGCGAGAAAATTTTATGAGTGACTCACAAAAACTTAAAAAACTTAAAGAGCAAACCGGCAACGTGTCCCCCCAATAAGGAAAAAAACCCCTCCGCGGTTTTTTTGACTTTTTGAGGGATGGTAACTTTCCCCACGAAAAGCTTAAAAAGGAATGACTGGAGCTATGGCTGGGGATAAAAGCCAAGGGTGATGCTCATGAAGCGCAGACCAAGGAAATGGAAGAAGAAGGGAAGGATGAGGTGGAAGTGGATAAAGAAACGGATCAGGCGCTTAAAGAGGCAGCGCAGGAAGGAGCGCGGACTCATCTGACCTCCTTTATATTTTAGGTGGTTCTATGGGGGTCCTTCCCTTTGAAAACCTTTATTTGGAGTTCAGGACTTCTCTCGGGAGAGCATTCGTAATAGCGGACCCCCATATAGGTTTCGAGATTGAACGGGGTGTGCGGATAAGGAGTGGTTTTGAAGGGAGATTGGCCGAGTTCATAGTCGGAGTGGATCCTGACCTTCTCGTGATTTTAGGAGACCTGAAAGAGCCCTTAGGTATGGGATTTGCCACAAAAAAGCTTCTCACAGAATTTTTTTCCAAACTCGGGGACACTAAGGTTGTAATCACCAAGGGAAATCATGATGGTAGAATAGAGGAAGTGACAAAAAAGTTTCCCAATGTGAAGGTAGTAGAATACCTCCTACTTGATAGGAAGCTTTTTCTTCATGGGCATACTCGATTGCCAAAGGCTGAATTCGAGGAAGTCTACCTCGGACACATTCATCCAACGTACTCGATAAAAACGGGGGGTGCCATCCGGAAAGTCAAAGTCTTTGTAAGAAAGGGCCCTTTCCTCGTTCTCCCCACCATAAATCCCTACATAGAAGGCTTTGACGTTAGGGAGGGAATCAAGATGGTGCCGTTCCTCAAGGGGAGGACGGAATTTGACCTCTTCCTCCCAGAGGGAGTGTACCTCGGAAAGATCAGGGTTTAAGGTCCCGTAGTGCAAAGATTTATTAAGGGGCATGAAGACAATTCTTCATAGGTGTGAGTGAGCACAGGGTGGTGGCAATGAGCGACGTCTACGAGAGGCTGGAGGCCCTTTTGAAGTCCTTAGGCGTGAAGAGAACGGAACTGAAAATATACCGCCTACTCCTTGAGAGACGAAAACCAATGAGGATCACTGAGATACAGCGGGAACTCGGTATAAGCGAGCGTTCCGTAAGGGAACACGTGCTGAACCTTTACAGGAAGGGAATATTGAGGAGAGACCTCATCCAGCAGGGATGGCTCGGCTACACCTACACGGCCGTTTCCCCCAGTGAAGTCCTCGAAAGAATCAAAGAAAGCCTAATGGAAAAAATAAGCGAGCTGGAAAAGGACCTAAAGGGGAGCTCCTCAAGAGGGGGTTAAACCTCCTTTACCACCCCAACACCCCCGAGGATTTCCAGCAATCTTTCCAGTTTTCCTCTGTTAATATCACCAAATTCTTCCTCAAGGGCCCCGAAAGCGTCGTCACGCGGGAGAAGTTCGGAAAGCATTAAAAGTTCATGCAGATGGGTGAGCATTTTCCTGTCCCTGGTCAGCTCCCTGAACTCCTCATAAGCCTTCCTGTCTATCTCCCTTACAAGTTCACCCGAGATTATGCCCTTTCGAACCCAATGCATCCACGGCTTTCTCTCAAAAGAATGGCCAACCTCAATGTCGAGGAAACGCGAATCCCTCGCCAGCCCCATCATTACGAGCCTTTCGGCGTTTTTGGCGTCTCTCTCAAGGGAAAGCTCGCCGAGATACTTCAGGGTATAGCCGCGAGCAAAGCGTTCGAGCTCATCTTCCGTTGCTTTGGCGAGTGCGAGTGCAGTAGCCAAAACCGCCTTACCGATGACTTCTATACTCGCTTTGCTCACCTTCTCAACGGTATCCTCGCTGGAGTGGTAGAAGCGATCGGGCCACGTTATCGGCATTACTGAGGGAATTCCAAAGAAGTTGAAGACGTCATGATCGCTGCCCAGCTCATAGGGATAACTCCTGAACTTTAAGCGAGGCAGGGGGTTTCCAGAAAAGCTCCCCCCTTTCCCGTTGGCCAGCTCCAGGAAGTACTCCAAAAGGCCAGAAACCACTGAAAACCTTGAAAGGGGAGTTCTCACAAGCATTGTCGTTGAGCCAGCCCTATCTTCGCTTCCGGCCACCATGTCGAGGTTTATGACAGTGTAGTATCGCTCAAGCTGGGCGTATCTCTCCACGAAGGCCTGGCTACCGTAGTACTCCGGAATCCAGAGAAAGGCAAAGCCGAAGCGAAAGGAATCGTCGTACAGCCCTTTGAGAACCCTCGCGAGCTCTATCAGCATGGCGCTTCCTGAGGCGTTGTCGTTGGCCCCAGGTCTTGGATGGCAGATGTGGGCAGTGAATAGAATGAAAGGTGCATTACCAATTTCAGCATAGAGGATCGGCAGGACTTGGCGTTCGTTTATCTGCACCGTGACTTCGATCCTGGCCTCAACGGCCTCCCCCGAGTTCAACCTATCAATTAGCATCTTAGCCAGGCTTTCGGGTATGGCAACCGCCGGGATCTTCGCCCATTCGAGGTCATCTCCGGTGAGAAAGAGTCCAATGTAGGGGATGGCCTCCCCGGTCCCTTCACGATAGGCCATAAAACCAATCGCTCCGGCTTCGTTGGCCTTTCTGTAAGCTTCGCGCCACTCCTTTCCAACGAGGACTACCTTTCCCCCGGCGTTGTTCCACTCCTCCTCGCGGGTTATGTGAATTACTTCGCCTTTGACCTTTCCGCCCGGAGAGTGAGCCATGACGATGAGGGGGCTTAGGGAGGTCGTTAAAGTTTCACCAAGAACCTCAACCCTCCCATGTACCAGATCCCATGCTATCGGCGACTTGAGGGTTAAAAACCAGGTTTTGCCATCGTAGAATTCCTCGTAAAGGTTTGAACTGATCCCCCATATTCTGAGCTCCTCCCTGATGAAACGGACCGCCTCGGGGAGTTCTTTTGAACCCTGTATCCTGTGGAACTGGCTTATCTCAGCTATGTTGTGGAGAACCATAGAGGAGTCAAAAACATCCGCCTCCTTTAAAAAGCGTCTCATGGACATCCCCATTGATAGTTCTCCACGCGATATTTAAGATGCTCGCCAGGATGAAGCCTATACTAACCGCTGAGTTCCGCCTATCCCCACGTCACGTGCCTGTTAACGAGGAAACGAACGATGAATGAAAGAGCAATCCCAATCAGGTTGGCAACGAGGTAGTACAGCCCCATATAAACGAGTCCAGCGTAGAGGGCCCACTGAACAACCGCACCGGTTAAGGCCGCTATGTGGAAGCTGGTGAGTCTCTTCCAGAGGGGTCTTCTCTTGAGGTCCCTGAACGTCCAGAGGTCGTTCCAGGTGAAGTTGTTGAGTATGGCCAACTCGGTAGCTGGGATGTTTGCCAGTATCTTGTCCCAGCCGAGGAAGTTCACAAAAGCCCACAGAAATCCCTCGTTGACAAAGACTCCGGAGAGACCAACGAGGGTGAACTTAATCAACCTGTCCAGCTCGCCCTCCCAGCGCATGAGCCGATAAACGTGTCTTATATAGTTCAGCATGGTCTTTCCACCGAGTTTGCTCTCACCGGCTTTCCTGAGACCGAAGGTGAAGGGAACCTCGGCAACCTTCCCATAGTTCCCCTTAATCAGAACCTCCATCAGGATTTTGAACCCGACTGGGTTGAGCTGGACTCCCTCAACAACCTCCCGCTTAAGGGCAAAAAAACCGCTGACCGGGTCCTTAACGTTCCTTATCTTGGGCAGAGCAAGGCGACCTATAGCTATGGCCCCCTTGGAGATCAACCTCCTGTACCAGTACCAGTTCTTCACCCCTCCTCCCGGAACGTACCTGCTGGCTATGGCAATGTCGGCCCCATCCTCAATGGCCTTCAGTAGCTCTGGAATGACCTCAGGGGGGTGCTGAAGGTCTGCATCCATCACCACGAAAACATCACCCTCGGCTTCCTCAAACCCCCTTATAACCGCTGAAGAAAGGCCCTTCTCATCGCTTCTCCTGATAACTTTAACGGAATATCTCTCAGAGAGCCGCTGAGCGAACTCCCAGGTTCTGTCGGGAGAATCGTCATCAACGACAACTATTTCATATTCGTAGTTCTTCAAAGATTTATCTATCCTTTCAAAGAGCTCCTCAAGGTTTTCGCGTTCGTTGTAGGTTGGAACTATAACGCTGATCTTCATTTTACCTCCCCGGCTCTCCCCACTTATGCCGCAAACTTTATAAGTCTTTCAAATGCCCTTATCAGCGGGCATGGGGCCGTGGGGTAGCTTGGCCTATCCTTCCGGCTTCGGGAGCCGGGGACCCGAGTTCAAATCTCGGCGGCCCCACCATCGAAACTTTGCTTGAGCAAATAGAGCTTTCTGACGAATGTTGTGGCAGGCCTCAACACCTCGGGAGGTTTAGCTTCCCAAGGAGCGCTGACGGAAAGTGATAGCTTGCCACCCTATCCCCCAATTAATCCCTGGTTTAACCCAGGGAATAACTTCTCTTGGGGGTTCTAAACTCATCCCGGCACCCGAAGGATGCCTTTTTGAAAGGAATCCCTTCAAAAGACAATTAAAATCCAAACCTCCTGCAAAAACACTCCCACAACAAGGCACGCACTTAGAAACCCAACTCTAAAACAGTCAGAACCTTTTGATGAAACTTTGCCCAGCAAAGTTTCTTATGGTGGGCCCGCGGGGCTTCGAACCCCGGACCTCCCGCTTATCAGGCGGGCGCTCTGACCAGGCTGAGCCACGGGCCCAGGAGAATTCTGGTGCCCGGGCCGGGATTTGAACCCGGGTCGCGGGATCGAGAGTCCCGCATGATTGACCGGGCTACACCACCCGGGCGCGTCCGAGATTAGAGGGCCGGGAGGATTTAAAAAGTTTTCTGTTCGAGGAGCCCCACCACGGTTCTTCTAACGGACTCATAACTGTTCAGCTTTGGCCACCATCCCACTTTTTTGGCCTTCTCTATGCTCAGCCGCATGAACTCCTCATCGCGTTGAGCAGGTTGTAGGTTATCAGCACGTTGGTCTCGTAAAGGAGTTCAGGGCTCTGGGAGCCGATCCCGACTTCGGGGTTCGCCGCGAGGTGAAAACCACCTCCACGCCATCAAAGGCCTCCTCAACGATACCCGGGTCTCGCATATCCCCCTTTATAAACTCAAAGCGTTCATGGTCCAACCACCGTTTTATGTTATCCAGACTACCAGCGCTCAGGTCGTCTAAGACCCTGACCTCCCAGCCCAGACCCATCATTCTATCGACAAGATGTGAGCCTATGAAACCGGCCCCAAGTTATTGGACTATTAAACTTTGGGGAAAGTTTTTTGTATCCCTTCATGGAGTTAACCCTATGAAAGTGCACCACCTCTCGGTCCCGGAGGGAGGCCCTTGGAATATGATACCGAAAGGGGGAGTATAAATGGAATCCAAAGACCCCTGGGAAAGATCTACTATGGTCGGTGCTCTGGTTCTTACCCCAAAGTACGCCCTTCCACTCATTATTCTCTTATCATCAGCGATTAGGCTGCTTCCAATGCATTTCAAATACCTCCTCGGCTACGATCCATACTTTCACCTATCCTACATCCGCTACGCCCTGACCCACGGCTGGGTAAACTTCTTCCCATACGCTTTGGGTCCATGGGGCTTTCAGGTAA
>JALSNG010000090.1 GCA_026987155.1 Thermococcus sp.
GTTGCCCACGACGACCCTCTCGGCTTTCCCATCCCACAGCCATAGGTTCACGCTTCCAGCGTCTGGAGTCAGGAAGTAAACTTTCCCATCGGTCAGTTTAGCTCCGTAAACGTCGAGCGGGCCCTCGTAAACCGGCCTAAGCTCACCGTCCCAGATGTAGAGCCAGTCGTGTTCACTTAGATATTTCTTTTCCCTCTTGCCCCTCAGGAGGAGGGCCTTTCCATCGGAGTCGACGGCCTCAAAGGAAACGCGCTCAAAGAGCTTCTCCTCCTCGCCTTCCTTCCACAGGTAGATGTCCCAGAACTTGAAGAGTGCGGGCTTGCTCCCATCGCGGTGGGGAACGTTGACCGCTATGGACTCGCCGTGCCAGATTCCGCTCGAAAACCTTGGCTTCTCGAACTGCTCGATTATCTCCTCGCTCTCAGTGTCGAGAACCCAGAAGGTTGTCTTTTCCCCATCGAAGAAACCCATGCCATCGAACCAGACGGGAACGTCGTCGTCGAAGACGAAGTCCTCATCATCGCGGCGCTTGAAACCGATCACAAGGAGTCTTCTCGAATCGTCGTTCCACTGTATCGAGCGAACGTTTTTAGTTGAGAGGACCTTCTTGGCGCTCATGGTTTCGAGCTCGGCCACCCATATCTCGTTCTCCTTCTTTTCCTCGTTAAAGCGGGTGAAGGCGAGCTTTCTGCCATCGGAAGAGAGCCTCGGCATCGAGGCGTTCTCAACGAAGCGCCTTGAGCCGGTTTCAAGGTCCTCAACGACCACCGTGCTCTCATACTTGTTCTCCTTCACCTTGGCCTTGGTGAGGGTGTAGGCTATCTCCCTCCCCCCAATTCTCGGGTCGTTCAGGTATGCGAACTTAGAAAAGGTCTCGTGGTTCCATTCGATGTTGTTCATAACGCTATCACCCAAATATTAGAGAGCTTTAAAAGTATATAAGTCTAACCCCCCAGGGTGAAATCGTGAAGGAGACGAGCGCCATAGCGTTGATTCTTGCGGTTGGTATCGCCGTTTCACTCCTGCTGAGGACATACTTGGGAATAGCAATAGCGGCCCTCGGTATACCGGCTTACTTGGCCTACACTGCGAGGGAGCAGAACATCCTCGCTAAGTCGAGACTCTTTGACAGAGACCTGTTCCTCATGATAGGCATAGCAGTGGTGGTCATCCTTGTATTCAACTACATCTGGGACCCGAGGATGGGGCTCATAGCGATGGCAATCGCAATACCACTCCTGGCCCTATATGCAGACCGGCTAAAGACGAGAAAGAAGGTGCAAAATGCCTGAAAGCCTCCCTGTCCTCTTGTAGACCCTGACCTCGTCCCTCATTTCACCCAAAAAATCTCCGTCGATGTCGAAGTTTTCCCTCACCCTGCGGGAGATGATGTTCTCGCTGAGGAATATCATCGCCATGGCGGATGTGAGGTTCCTCGGCTTCCTCCAGCCGGACTTTTCAAAATCTATCAGCCAGACCCTCTCGCCGACTATTACGTGCTTTCCCCCCTGAATCTGCCCGTGGTCAAGACCCAGCCTGTCGAGCAAAGCCGTTTTCTCGACTATCTCAAACAGATGGCGCTTTTCGAGGCCAGCGTGGAGGATTATCTCTCCCTCGGCGAACTCCCTGATGAGGTACTCAAGCCCCTCGAAGATGCCATAGGCTATCAGCGGCGGGGTCACCGCGAAGGGCTCTATCGTACGGATGATTTCGGCCTCCCTCGCAAAATTCCGCCTCGGAGAGTCGATCCTCTGGAGCTTTATTATGACGTTTTTTTCATTCATCCTGGCCCGGAAGACCAAGGAGGTCGTTCCCTTGGCATACTGTCTAACCCCATCGATTCCCATTCCCCTCAAATGGGAATAAAATCGCCTAAGTTGAGATTCATCGAGCAGGTGGTCGAACATGCACCTCGATAAACTTAAATAGGGGGCCGATAAAATACTTTTGGTGATAACCATGGTGACGGCTTTTATTTTGATGGTGACGGCCGCTGGAAAGGAAAGGGAAGTTATGGAAAAGCTTCTGGCCATGCCCGAAGTTAAAGAAGCCTACGTTGTTTACGGCGAATATGACCTCGTAGTTAAGGTCGAGACCGACACGCTCAAGGACCTTGACCAGTTCATTACGGAGAAGATAAGGAAGATGTCCGAGATACAGATGACCTCGACGATGATAGCCATTTGATTTCGTTTTTTCTCCCAATTATTCGGTTCAATTTGCCAGAGGAAGTCTTATAAATGGATCTCCCCAACCCTTCTATTAAATTGCTACTGGGGGATATAAATGGGACTGGAAACACCGCTTCCTTATTTGGGTTTTTCCGTGATTAACCTGATATGGGCAGGAGTGATACTCGTTGCGGGTTACGTACTTACGAAGATTATCGTGAGCTCGTTTAAAGGAGGTATGAAGCGAACAAACCTTCCCGCACTCGTTGTAGAGTTCCTCGGCAGATTTCTCTCAGCGCTCCTGTACGTCATCATCATCCTGATGGCAGTTGCCGCTCTTGGCTACAACGTCAGTTCAGTGGTCCTCGGGCTCTCCGCAGTCATAGGTCTTATATTGGGCTTCGGTCTTCAGGACACGCTCAAAAACCTTGCCGCAGGAGTGTGGATAGCGGCGTTGAGACCAATGGACATTGGGGAGGTTATAACCGTCAAGGGGATAACCGGAAAGGTCACCGGGATTGGTTTGATGTCAACGGAGCTCCTGCAAGCCGACAACACCTTTGTGATGGTGCCAAACAGTCTCGTCTGGGGGGACATCATAATCAACCACACGAGAATGCCCGTAAAGAGGGTGAACGTTGATGTTGGCGTCGCCTACGGAACCGACCTCGACATGGCGATAAAGACGGCAATGAATCTCATGAAGAGCCACCCACAGGTTCTCGACGATCCTGAGCCAAGTGTTGCGATAACGTCCCTGGGAGATTCGGCAATAAACCTACAGCTGAGGGCATGGACAAAGACGGAGAACTACTGGGGGGTAAAGGGAGACCTAACAAGGGGGATATATGAAAAATACAGAGAGGAAGGCATAGAGATACCCTTCCCGCAGCTGGACGTCCACGTGAAGGAGCATTGAGCTCCTTTCACTTATTCATCATGAGCCTTATTCTTTCCGCTGAGTCCTTGGCCTTATCTGAGATGTTGCTGAGGGTTCTGGCTATGTTGAGGATGTAGAAACCCTCGGCCCAGTTCAGCTCATCGGCGTTCTCGAAGACGAGCTGCATAAGCTTTGTATCGAGGCCGTCTATCTCATTCTCAACGCTTTCTATCTGCCTTATCAGGGAATACTCCCTCTCGATCTCCCCCTCGGCAAAGCCGCTCTCTATCACGCGGTCCATCTGAACTATGGCATCGTAGACGAGCTTTGCAGCTTTGATGCTCTCAGTGCCCATCTGGAGGATAATCCCCTTTATCCCATCGGGAATTCCATCGGGCCTCTTAACGAGCAACCACTTAGCGGTGTCTTCGGCGGCATCGGCCACCTTATCCTGCATGTGGAGGTATATGAGAACGTCTTCCCTTGAAACGGCCATCATGAGCTTCGAGCTGAGGGAATCCCTTATCTCCTCCTTTATCCTATCGGCTACATCCTCAAGGCGATCCACTTCGAGGGCAAGTCTCTTCATCTCGTCATAATTACCATCGTACCAAGCTCTAAGGGCCTTTTCAAGCGTTTCAACGGTCTCAAGCACAACGTCAGCGTGTTTTATCAGAGGCTTGAATGGACTCTTAGCAAAGAGTTTCGTCCAGACCTGCATGATATCACCCCACAAACATCAGGAACTTGAACAGGGCCGCACTTATTACCCCTGCCACCGGAACGGTGACGAACCAGGAAATCACTATGTCCCTAACTATGTCTGTGTTTATTGCCTTTACTCCCCTTGCGAGACCTATGCCGATGACGGCTCCAACGACGGTGTGGGTTGTTGAAATCGGCAGCCCAAGCCAACTTGCTACCAAAACGACTGTTGCGGCGGAGAAGTCAATGGTAAAACCACGCGTGTTGGTGAGTTCGGTTATCTTCTTGCCAACCGTTTCCATGACCCTGTAACCGTAGGTGGCAACGCCAACCGCTATCCCGAGGCCACCGAGAGCTAAAATCCACCTTGGAACCGGGACCTTCATCCCGGCCATCCCCATGCTCGCTACAGCGTAGACCGCAGCTACTGGCCCGATTGCGTTGGCAACATCGTTGGCTCCGTGAGCCAAAGCCACGTAGCCAGAGGTGATGACCTGAACCTTACGGAATATGCTCTCGACTCCGATGAAGGGGTCGCTGCTCGGAAAGCGGAGTCTTATTAGGGAATAGGTTACGAGAAAAACAACAAACCCCACGGGAATTCCGTACATCAACACGCCCGTCTTTAGGTCCTTCCCATGGAGAACCTTGATGTAGAACATGGTCCCGATAACGACGAAAGCGAGCCCAATCCAGAAGGGGGACCACAGTCTGGCGCTTCTCACGGGGTTACTGCTCCTGAATATGCTTCTCGTTAGGGCCTTGAAGACGAGGTAAGCCATTATTGCACCGATTATCGGCGAAAGAATCCAGCTGAGAACTACTTGGGTCATCTTGCCCCAGTTAACAACGCTCATTCCGGCGTAGACTATCCCGTAGCCAGCTATTCCTCCTATGATGGAATGGGTGGTTGAAACCGGCAGGCCAAATTTGGTAGCGATGATGAGCCAGAGAGTTGCCGCCAGGAGGGCAGCGACGGAGCCGTAGATAAGAACCTGGGGATCGGTTATCTTGTCCGGATAAAGAATGCCCTTCCTTATCGTTTCGGTGACGCTCTTTCCAAAAAAGTACGCACCGGTGAACTCAAGGACGCCGGCTATCAAAACTGCCTGCTTTGGGGTTATCGCCTTCGCGCCCACCGCGGTGCTCATGGAATTGGCCGCGTCGTTGGCACCTATCGCCCAAGCCATTGCAAAACCGAGGATAATCGTTATCAGCAACCATGCATCCACGAATATCACCAACGGGAGCTAAATAGGGAACTATAAATAACTTGCCGCAGTAGAATATATCTCAACACCAGGCTCTATATAGTCCAAATAGAATAAATAGAAATCAGGAGACTTTGAAGACCTTCACACCGATATCCCCACCAGCCTTCATATCCAAAAGCACGTAGTGGTAAAACCCGCCTTTATCCTGCGGAGCGTAGAGCGGTGCACCGCCACCACCGGTTATGATGAAATGAACCCCGTCGTAGGTACCGTCCCAGTAGATGTGGATGTGACTGAAGATTCCGAAGGCGTCGTACGCTTTCATCAAAGCCAAAAGTTTCTCGGCGCTCTTCTCATCCATCGCGTGGTCGTCTCCACCCGGACGCGGATCGTAGGGTGGTGCATGCATGACTATGACCGGCCTCTCACCGCGCTCTTTGGCTAACTCAAGCTGCTTTTTAAGCCAAGCGAACTGTTCTTCGCTGAGCTGATAGTTCCCCATGACATCGTTCTCAAACACGTACCTGTAACCACCGAGGCTGAAGGCGTATTGCGTTGGGCCAAAGAGGTAGTGGAAAATGCTTATGCCCTCCCCCTGATACTCATGGTTGCCAGCAGCTATGAATACCGGTTCCTTCCACTTCCACACCTTCATGAGGTTATCCCACTGATAGATTGTCCCAGAGTAGACGAGATCGCCACCATCTATCACAAAGGCCGCCTTACCGCTGTTGATACCATCCCGTATCTTAAGGAAAACCTCCGGGACATTATCCCCGCTCGGGGGCCTGTGGTCTCCAAAGGCAAAGACGTAATAGTCCTGAACCGGTTTAGGAGTCAGGGAGAAAGAGCCAGACGTTGTTATGGTGATGGTAGTGCCGTTTGAGATCGCCCCATGGGGGAGGTTGAGGAAGTCGGGATTCACGTTTTCAACAACGTAGGTCAGGGAGAGGTTCTTAGGATTTTTGATCTCAACGCTCACGTTGAAACCGAGGGCCCTTATGTAAACTGTGCTACCGTTTACGAGCCTTATGAACCCGCCGCTGACCGTGACGTTCTCACCGCCTATAAGGCGCCAGTAATACTGGAAGGGCTCCTCGAAGTAGAGTTGGTACAGTTTGACGAGCTCGCCTTCATCCGGGACCCCGTTCATGTTGACATCGCCTATTTCCTTGACAACGAGACCTTCAAAGTCGCCCCTTCTCACAACGGCATTTCTCTCAACGCTCAGCCTACCATCCTCAACGCCTTTGAGGAAGTTCAAGGCAGCCCCAACTCCGGCCCTGCTCGTTCCAGTCACGATTAGGGTTTCTCCATTTTTAGATTTCAGTGCAGCTATAACCCCCTCCCAAGGTCCCGGAAAGTGCATTCCATAGCGGTACGCTACGTATCCGAAGTAGTCAAGCTTAGTTATGTGAACGGGCTTTCCCCTTAGCTTTGGGCGGGCTTCATCCGGCGAGAGGACTGCGATTCCAACGCCCTTGTACTCAGAGGAGGGCTTTATCACGGCGTTAGGAAAATAGGCCTTAACCATATTCTCGTATCCGGGACTCACGTAGAACGTATTCCCGAAAAGCTTACCCCAGTGCTCGATAATCCCTCCCGGGGGATATCTGCTGAAATCGGAACCCTGCGGCTGTACCGTAGAACTCCCCGACGTTGGGGACGTGTTTGAGCCGGTTCCCACGCAGCCACTGGCCAGCACCGACAGCCCAACCACCAACAGTAGAACAAAGCCAAGCCTCTTCATACCATCCACCGGAGGGAATAGGAACCGGGCTTAAAGAACTTACCTTTAAATAGCGAACCATCGAAGTCAATACGGTGATGACATGATAGTGAAACACTACACGGATGTACCCGAGAAGAATACGGGGTTTGATGGTGTAACCATAAGATGGCTGGTCTCCCCAAAGCTCGGGGCAAAGAACTACGCGATGCGCTACTTCGTCATGAAGAAAGGCTCGGAGATACCGATTCACCAGCACGACTGGGAGCACGAGATTTTTATCGTTAAAGGCGAGGGAATAATAACCAACGGGGAGAAGGAGTTCCGTGTCAAAGCCGGCGACTTCCTCTACGTTCCGCCCAACGAACCCCACGGCTACAAGGCGACCGGAGAAACCTTAGAGTTCCTCTGCATAATCCCCGCCAAGAGGGAAGCGATTCCTGAAGAAGAATGGGCTTAGTGCCTGTAATGGTAAACCTTTATCTTCTTTCTCCTGAGAGCGATTAAATCGGCTTTTTTCCACTTCGGCCTTATTAAAGGCCCTCCAAGGAGAACGAGTGCAAGCTCGTAGGCGAGCATGGCTATAACCAAGAGGAAGAGGAAGAGCACTATTAGGGGAATGTAGGGCCAGATGACCCCTACTTTGGGGATGACAAGAACAACCCTCCCAACCACCTGGTCGGGATAGACCCTCCAGGGGTCTGTGTACTTCCTGTTGTCGCCCTTGGTGATGTAATAAATCCTTCCGTTCGGATCGGTCCTAACACCAACTATCCGGTGGGTTATTTTATAGGTGGCGTTACCTATCGTTATCTCGTACATAACAACGTCGCCGATGCGGAGCGTGCTCGTGTTGACGGGCCTCGTTACAACGAGGTC
>JALSNG010000091.1 GCA_026987155.1 Thermococcus sp.
CAATTCTCATGCTCGTCCTGCTTTCTCCCTACGCTTCCGCTCACTCCCCAAGGATTACTGGAATAATTCACTATCGAGGTGGTTTTCTGGTTCTGACTCATTACCCCAACAATACCACTCAACTCTGGTTCTTCGAGCCTGGAAAGGGCCTCAAACTCTTAAACGCCACTTTTCCAGACCTCACCTTCATACACTCAACCGGAAAAAGGGTACTCCTCTACCGAAACCTCCCAAAGGGACCATACCTCCAGGATTTCGAGCTGTATGTATACGATGGGAAGCTTCACCACCTGGGAAACTACTCCGAGAGAGACAACTGGGGTGTTGGCAGTAGAATTTACTGGAACGGGAGGTTCTACCTCTTCCTCGAAGCGGACTGGTCAACCCAGAGGGGGGATTACTACAACTGGTACGCCATAGTTGGCGATGAGATACACAAAGTCTTTCCTCCGAACTTGGAGAGCTCTCTTCTGTTCTTGGGGGTGTGGGAGTTGCCAGCTGGCTATCTCCTCAAAGGAGAGGATCCAATGAGCTACCAGAACGAACTATTTTTCTTGGGGCTCAACGCTTCAAAACCCCTCTTCCTGAACCTGACCCCCGAAAATCTCTCGGTTGGGAAACTGTGTTTCAACGGTACCCACTTCGCCGCTTTGGACAGCAACTGGTTCAAGGTGATTTTCTGCAACTGTTCTACCTGGAGATACTACCTTCAGATCATCGACCTGAGCGGAGAGTCCCGCTTGATTCCCCTCGACTCCTTTTCAGGGGATGAGAAGGATATCTACTTTGAATTCCTCGGGAGCCATGATGGGGTATGGGTGGTTAGGAAGTTCAAGTACTGGTGCAATAAATCGGAGGACGGCTCGTTGAAGTGCCACGAGAGAACTTTGCGTTACTTCATTATCTCCCCCAACGGTATCACGAAGGTCAGAGACATAGGGAACCTGACGGCGGTGTGTGTTGAGCGAAAAGCCCAGCCGATCTTTGGAGGAGAGCGACCTAAGGGGATCACCCCGACTTTGAGGGGAAGAAGCGTTACGATCAACGGTACTCTACTAAAATACGGTGGGAAGACCTTTAAACTGCCCTTCAACGTCACCATGATCGATTGTGGCAACGGTTGCCTGCTTTCTAACGGAGATAGAATGGCATATTTCAACGGAACTGCCGTTAAACTGATCACACTTCCACAGGAGAGGAAAAACCTCCAATGGCCAAGCCTGCTCGGGATAACTTTCATCCTGCTTCTTCTCGCAGGGTTGCTGAAGAGAAGGTAGAGGATCGGGAGGAGCCCTCAGGCGTCTCCCTCAGAGGAAAGTATCAACAGTATGTCCCTGTGGAAAGATTTTATTGCCATTATATGGTCCTTGTCCACCTTTCCACAGCAGGAGACCCGGCGGTAGAAGTCTTCAAGCTCGTCCAAGAGTCCTTCGAGCTGAGCCTTCGCCCTTTCACTTTGCCCGTTGCTCAGAAGCCTGCCCCTCAAGAAAGGCATGACCTCCGACGGCCGGCCGAGAGCCGCCCAGAACAGACCCTCCTTCAGGATTTCACCCAGTATCTCCTCAAATCCCGGATTCACCTTCCTTTTACCGATGGGTTTGGTACTCCCCCCTCATGGCGATCACCGGGTGATAGAAAACCTCGGCATGTATTTTAGATTTTCGAA
>JALSNG010000092.1 GCA_026987155.1 Thermococcus sp.
TGAGAACGATTCCAAGTGTCAGAGCGGGCAGAATCAGGTGCCTCACCGAGCTCACCAGCGCGTCCCAGTTCCCGGTTATTATGCTGTCCAGGACGTAGAGGCCTGTTACCGCGTGGAGGTTTATTCCGGGGTCGAGTCTGCCCGAAGTGGGCAGCCAGTGCAGGTGGATTCCGAAGAGGTACTGGAGCATCATGCCGAACCAGGGTATAAAGAGCGTGTAAGCGACGATGCTGTAGACCCTCATGGCACTATCGGTCTTCGTCCCCTTCTTCG
This sequence comes from Thermococcus sp., assembly GCA_026987155.1. Classification (GTDB taxonomy): domain Archaea; phylum Methanobacteriota_B; class Thermococci; order Thermococcales; family Thermococcaceae; genus Thermococcus. Next base: position 274 of record JALSNG010000092.1, read on the forward strand.
TTGCCCCTATCACTCCCGTGAGGAGGCCGAGGAGAACGCTGACGGTGAAGGCCCAGAGGGCCAGCTCAAGCGTCGCCGGAAAGCGCTGGGCTATGTAGTCCCACACGGGCTTCCCCATTGGGAATGCAAGGGTAACGCCGAAATCGCCGTGGAGAACGCCCTTGAGGTAGTCGAAGTACTGAACGTGAAGGGGCTTGTTCAGTCCCGCCATCTCCATCAGGTGCTGCAATTGTTCAGGGGGGATATTCTTGGTTCCCACAACCGCCATGACCGGGTTTCCTGGGAGGATTCTCAGGAAGAAGAACACGAGGGTGTAGAGAATGAGGATCGTGGGGATAATCATAAGCGCCCTGATTAGTATGTATTGTCCAAGTCCCCTACCCATATTCTCACCCCTTTAGGCTGAAAGAAGGGAGTGAAAAAAGAAAATCACTCCTTATAGAGGGTCGAGTAATGGAATATCATGTCAGGACCTATGGTCACGCCCTTGACGTTCTTCTGGGTCACGACGAAGAGCTTGCCCTGTATCAGCGGTATGTACGGAACGTCCTGGGCGAGTATCTTCTGCACCTGTTCGTAGAGCTTCGTCCTCTCCTTCTGGTCGCTCAACCGCTGGGCCTTTGTAAGCAACTCGTCCACAGTGGGGTTGGAGTAGCCGGTTCCCGCCCACTTGTTGGCGCCGCTCTTGAGGAACGGCGTGGTGTAGTCATCAGGGTCGAGGTAGTCCGGATACCAACCAAACATGTAGACCTGCATCTGGCCGTTCCTTGCGTAGTCGGTGTATGTCCCCCATTCGGCGCTCTTTATCGTGACTTTCACCATTCCGGTCTTCTCCCACTGCTCCTTGAGCATCTGGGCGAGGTCCGCCTCGGTGTCGCCGTAGTGGGTCGGCGTGTACCAGAGCTGTATCTGGAGCGGGTTGCTCTCGGAGTAGCCGGCCTCACTGAGGAGCTTCTTTGCCAGCTCGATGTTGCCGTCGCCGTACTTTTCCTTGAAGACATCCAGGTGACTCCACATTCCGTTCGGAACCAGGCTGTAGAGGGGCTCTACCGTTCCCATAAAGACCTTCTGGGCTATCTCCGGCCTGTTAACTGCTGCAGCAAGCGCCTGCCTGACCTTGACGTTGTTTGTAGGTTCGTTCTTCGTGTTGAAGCAGACGTAGCGGATGAAGCCGCCCGGAACCTCAATGACGTTGAAGTTTTTGTCCTTCTTGAGACTCTCTATGTCGCTCGGCCTGAGCGTCCTCCAGGCGATGTCTATCTCGCCGTTCTGAAGTGCGAGGCGCATAGTTGACGCGTCGCGGTAGAACTTGATGATTATCTTTTCCGTTTTGGGCTTCTCGCCGTAGTAGTTCGGGTTGGCCTCGAGTACGAGCTCCTCATCGCGCACCCACTTGGTTATCTTGTAGGGACCTGCACCGCCATAGGTTGCGTCGCTGTCGATTTTATCGTTATCGTACTTGGGACTGACCGGGAAATAGGGTGGGGTCGTGAGAAGGGCCAGGAAGTACGCGGTTGGTTGCTTGAGGTGGAAGACGACGGTGTAGTCGTCCTTGGCTTCCACCTTGTCCACAAAGTCCGTGACGAGCCATGAAGGATCGCCCTGAATCTTCATTACCCTCTCGATGCTCCTGACAACGTCCTTAGCTGTTAGGGGAGTTCCGTCCGCGAATTTGAGGCCTTTCCTCAGGTGGAAGGTCCAAACGGTCGAATTCTCGTTGACCTCCCAGCTCTCGGCTAAAGCCGGCTCAATTTCGAGGGTTCCGGGTTTGTACTTCACAAGGCCCTCCATGACGTTGTTGAGGACCTCCCAGGTGTAGAAGTCGTAAGCGTTGGCCGGGTCGAGGTCCGTCACCTTATCCGTCACGCCGATTACCAGCTGCTTCGCGGGCGCGGAGGTCGTGCTCGTCTCTCCACCCCCTCCAATGCAGCCGCTTGCCACCACAGAAAAAACAACCAAAAACATTAAAGCCAAGGTAGCTCCTTTCCTGGACATAAAGCTTCACCATTGGGTAGGTATGTCCGTCCACAGTTTTAAACTTTTCGTAGTTAGATTTATCGTACTGTAAAAGTTCGAAAATCCTGGCGTGAAGCACAAGACTGATAAAGGGGAGGTTCGAAGGGACGAACATGAGATGGGAGGAGTGGAAGCCGTTCTACCTCCGCATAGCCCGGGAGATGGGATATTCGGTTGAAGAGGACAGAAAATCCGCCAGAATTCTGAGAGCGCTGCTCCTTGAGGGTGATGAATACCTCCTGAGGGATGAATTGGCCCCAGTAGTTGGGGACAGGGCCTACATCCTTGGAGCTGGACCAAGTTTAGAGACCGCACTGGAAGAGCATGACTTCTCGGATGGAACGCTTATAGCGGCTGATGGGGCAACATCAGCGCTTCTTGAAAGGAACATCGTCCCAGATATAATCGTTACCGACCTCGACGGCAGGATTTCAGATTTAAAGCTCGCCAATGATAAGGGGGCATTCATGGCAATCCATTCCCATGGCGACAACGTTGATAAACTTACCTCATATGTTCCCTTCCTGTCGAGAATCCTTGGAACAACTCAAACTGAGCCCCTGGACATAATTTATAACTTCGGTGGCTTTACTGACGGCGACAGGGCGGCTTTCTTAGCGGAAGAGCTCGGTGCGAGGGAGATAATTCTGGTCGGGTTTGACTTCGGCGAGACCGTGGGGAGGTGGAGCAAGCCGGGATTGAGGGAACACATTCCGGTCTGGGAAAGCAAGAGGAAGAAGTTTGAGTTCGCGAAGGAACTGCTGGAATGGCTTGAGAAGAACGGAAAGGCGAGGATAAAGTATATGACCCCAGGGGGTAGATAGTCCCAGAACCCTCCACAAAGACCTTCCACGGGTAAAACACCACTCCTTCGTTTATCTCGTACCGCTTACCCATCACGATTTTCTCCTTGAGACACAAGGCCGAGCATCAAAGGGGTAAAAAGTGTGGTCAGCTCAAATCCTTGAGTTTCCTCACCTTTCCTCCCTTTATCTCCACGTAGCCCTGCTTTTTGAGGAAGTGGAGGACCTCTTCAAGTGCCCGCTTTGAAAAGTTGATAACAAGAGTGCCCTTTTCGGTTGGTATCGCTATGGGTGTCGCTCGTATGAAACTCCTAACGAGCTCGTCCCCGTCAACTCTCTCGTCCCCCAAAGCTTTGAGGATTTCGTTGGCGAGAATTGATCTACCAATCAGGGCAAAATAAGCCTTCAGGAGCTCGTCTTCAGAAAAATACTTCGAGGCAATTCTCCCGAGGACGTTTATTTTAGCTATATCGACTTCGAGTATCTCAAAAGTGTACCCCATTTCCAAGTCCGTAAAGGCAAACTGCTTGGCGATCTTTTCAGCCCCCTCGGGATTATTCACAAGCTCAAATGGGAACTTGAACTGGAAATAGAGCTCATCCACCTTAACATTGTCTTTGAGCCTAATAATATCCCCAGAGTAGTCGATCGCATTGTTGGCCGCGAGCTGGTCGAGGATTTCAGCAACCCATGGACCCTCCTTCAGGAGATTCTCAAAATGCTCCCCATTCTTAAGGTGTTCGAGAAGGTGGAAAAGGCTATCCCTGAAGGCAGTGAAACCCTCCATTATCGCCTCCCTGTCACCGGCGTCAAAAACTTCAATCTGCGCCCGGATCTCTTCGAGAGTCCCCTCCATCATGTAGCCAACGAAACTCTCATACCCCAGAACTTCACGAATCTCAAACTTCACCCCGGCTTCCTTCAACTCCCTGAGAAAAGCCTCTTTAACACTCTCGCCCTTAACCTCAAACCTCAACCCAATCACCTAACACGAGAAAGTCGGGACTCCTTAAAGCTTTTTTGGAAAATAAAATAGAGAAACGGTGGTGCCTCAATCTGGCCAGCGGGGCCGGACTTTACGCTCGAACTCCCTGAGGGAAACTTCGGCCTGGGTCCATCTTAGGGCAACGCTTCCATCGACAACTGCCTCTGGCATCATATATATCACCTCCAGTGATACATACTGACCAAATACGTAAAAGTTTTGCGGTAATGTAACTGTCATATCGACAATATTAAGTGAAAAACCAAGTAGAATTTTGTCAATTTGACATCAAGAAGAAAGGTTAAAAAACGGACTCCAAATAGCCGCACCGGTGGGGGAAATGGGTGAAAAACAGTACCTCCTCGACAAAACGCTCGAAGGGTGGAAAGGAAAGAGAATAGCAGTTGGTATTGGAAGCGAGACCAGCTTTTCAGGACTCCTCGAGGACTTCGACGAGGAGGTAATTCTTCTTCGAGAGGTTACGGATTATGCGGGAAATAAAGCCAAGGAGCTAATAGTAAAGATAGAAGACCTCAACTGGATAACGCTCCTCTGAGGTGGGAGAATGAGGGGCGTAGCCTTCGTTGGCTTCAAGAAGAGCGGGAAAACGACGACGGTTGAGGCGGTTGCGAGGGTTCTGAAGGAACGCGGCTACCGGGTGGCAATAGCCAAGAGCATGCACGCCGACTTCGACAGGGAAGGGAGCGATACGTGGCGCTTCTCAAAAGTCGCCGATACGGTTTTGGTCAGGGCAAATGACACCGATGCACTGCTCTTCAACGCCAAGGACATCAACGCGCTCTTCTCGATGGTCTCAGCCGATTTTCTCCTGCTTGAGGGCTTCAAGTCCCTCCGGCACGTCCCCAAGGTGGTATGCGCGAGGAGCGAGGAAGAGGTCAGGGAGCTCAACGACGGTCTCGCGATAGCGGTGAGTGGGGTCATTGCCTCAACCGGCGTTGATGAGTTGGATGGTCTCCAGGTTATAGATGCCACCAAAGAGCCGGAAAAGTTAGCGGATTTAGTGGAAAAGAGGGCCTTCATGCTTCCCAACATAGACTGCGGCCTCTGCGGCTTCCGCTGTGCGGAAATGGCGAGGATGATAGTGAGCGGCGAGAAAACGCTGAGGGACTGCGTGGTTCTAAGCTCAAAGCCCAAGGTGACCGTTAAGATAGACGGGCAACCATTGCCCATGAAGGACTGGGTGCAGGAGCTCGTCGAGAAAACTATCAAAGGCATGCTCTCGGCGATGAAGGGCTACCGCGAGGGGAAGAGGATAGAGATAGTGATTAGGGAAGAGTAGACTTCCAGAATGAGCTTGGGACTAGCTCCACTATTTCCCCCGCTACTTCAAAGTCCCGGTCGAAAGTTGCAACTTTCTTTGCTCCGTATTCAAGTGCTGTGGCTATTATTCTTGCGTCGTGGGGCAAGAGTTTGTAGAACTTCATTAGAACCAGGATTTTTGCCCAGTCACGGGAATCTGGAACGACCATGACATCAAAGCTCTCGAAAACCGCAAGTGCTCGCTTTTCTGTTTGTAAACAAATCTAAAAGGGAGCCATCTTTTGCAAGTTTCTCTTTAAGGTTGAGTGTGGAATCTATGCCGAAGTTCCTTCGGACCTATCGCCTGATAACAATGTCTTGGGTTCTTTTGATGTTAGGATTTCCTCAGCGAGATCCGCAAACTCGCCGTTGGTCACATAATGGTAAAAGACGTTTGTATCAACGAACATCACTGCTCATTCACCTCTGCCCTAAGTATTCTGAACTCTTCGTTTGTTCCCCCTTCCCCAAACATTCCCCGTCTTACAGTCTTAGTCGGCTCCTTTATCTCCCGCTTCACCTCCTCAGCCTCAAGCAACTCCCGAACCGTCCTAACATCGAGTTCTCCAATGAGTTTTTTATAGTGATGTCTTCCATACTCTCATTCACCTGGTCAGTAATTGGTTGTAAATGCTTAAAACATTTAATGACTTTAATCCATCAACACCTTAAATATCTCATCCGAAGAAGCTGTGCCTGAAAATAACAATGTTTATTCTTTCCCTATGACCTCTACCTCTCGGATTTTGTCCCCTTCCAGCACAAAAGCCCCGTAGTTTCCCTTCTCGTCGACTATCAGCCACACCACAGGCCAGAGCCTCATGCCCTTTAGATCCCTCCCGCTCGGCCTCGGTGGGCACTTTAGGTGGGAGTGGAAGATGCCCACCACCTCAAGGCCCCGTTTCTCGGCATCGTCGATGGCCCTCACCATCTCGAGCGGCTCCATCTCAAAGGCATCCCCACTCAACCTGTTGGGAATGAAGCGGACTTCCTCAACGATGAGGTTTTCACCCTCTCGCGTTCCGAAGAGGAAGCCGCATATCTCCACCCCAAATTCCTTTGTCAATGTGATGATCTTGTAAAGATCGCTTCCCCTCACAACTATCTGCATGTCCAAAAATCCCTCGCTAACCTTATAAGGCTTAAAGAAGCTGAACCCTCGTTGGTGGTAGGATGAAATGGACCCTCACCCTCTACGGTGGGGAAAACCACGGTGAAACACTGGTACTTGAGGCAGAAACGGCCGATGAGGCAGAGAGGCTTGCCCTCCAAGAGCTCAGAAGGAAGGATGCTAAGGTCTTCGAGCTGGAAAAAATAGAGTGACTTCCTTTTCTTCCCCCTAATACCCAAACAACCCCTTCGTCTGCTCAAGCCCGTATATTATCAGGGCAAGACTCATCCACGTCGCAATAAAGTAGGCCGTTATCGCGACGAAGTGGAGCGGTATGGCAACGAGGAGCATGAGCCCGCCGGTCTTCAGCATCTCCGCCCCGGTGTCGTCGGACATCCTCGAGAGGGCGCGGTAGAGGAAGTACAGGCTGAGGAACTGCAGGGCCAGGAAGAATACGTGGACGGCGTTTATCACCGCGGGGCTGGTCTCCACAGGAGTTATTCCGAGTGTTCTGCTCCATCCCGAGATCCCGAGGACTATCTTTGCCACGTAGAGGGGGAGTGAAGCGATGAAAACGATGAGCGACCTTCTGATGCTCCCCCTATACTCCACGAGCTCCTTCATGAGGAGCCATAGGCCCAGGAGGGCCAGCGGGTAGACGTACATCATCAGAACCAGCGTGAGCGCGAAAAGAAGCTCAAGCCTTCTAACGTTCATGGGATCACCGTAGAAGAGTCAGTCTCAAAAGTTAAAAGGTTGAGGGGTTCAACCGCGGGACTGCTTGAACTGCTCCTGAATCTTTCTGTAGTAGTCCATGGTTTCCTCGCTCACGCTGGGGCCTATCTTCTTGAGGGCGCTTTCGAAGTCCTTCATCGTAACCTTGACCTTTCCCCTTATCTCGTCGGCCTTCATGCCGGGCCTTATTATGCCCTCCTGGAGCGCTCTCCTCATGGCGATCATCGCTGCTTCCCTCACCACC
>JALSNG010000093.1 GCA_026987155.1 Thermococcus sp.
CGACAAGCCTCTCCGCTGGAAGCCAAGGGAGCCGACCTTCCCGAACCTCTTCGCCGTCGCTGAAGGCGTTAAAGGCGACCAAGTTGCCGATTTTGTGGTTGCGGTTGCCTCAATAGATCCGTGCCTGAGCTGTACCGACAGGGTGGCGGTAATTGAGGGCAAAAAGAAGAGAATTTTGACGGAGAAGGACCTCCTCAAGGCATCGATAAAGAAAACCAGAGAGATTAACCCCGGGGTGAAGGGAGATCCAAGCCCCCTCGGAGTCACCTGTTCGAGGTGATGGGGATGGACGTGATGAGCAACATCTTTTACCCAATCACGGGCCTTCTCGGGCTTTACGGCTTCGTCTCATTGGCATCACTCCTCTGGGAAGGAATAGACAGGAAGTTAGTGGCGAGAATGCAGCGCAGAGTAGGACCGCCACTGATACAGCCCTTCTACGACTTCCTAAAGCTCCTCAGCAAGGAGACGATAGTTCCAAACACCGCCAACTACATGTTCAGGGCTTCCCCCCTTTTGGCCTTAGCGACTGCCATAGCGCTCCTAGCTTACACGCCGATGGGCTTCCCGCCGATTTTATCGGGCAAAGGCGACGTGATAGTTTTCATCTACCTCCTGGCGTTGATAAGCTTCTTCAAAATAGTCGGTGCCATAAGCTCAGGCAGTCCCTACGCTAAGATAGGTGCCTCCAGGGAAGCGACGATAATGGTGTCGAGGGAGCCGGCGATGATGCTGGCAATATTTGCAATAATGTGGCGCCTCGGGAAGCTCGGCGTTGACAAGCCATTCAGCCTGGGGGTCTTCTACCAGCACAACATCTGGGAGATAGGCACTCCAATGAGCTTCGTTGGGGCGATAATACTCCTCTACGTTTTCTGTGTCTGGCTGGCGAGCGAGATTGAGGTCGGGTTCTTCAACATACCTGATGCAGAGGAGGAGATAGCCGAGGGCCTTTTGGTTGAGTACAGCGGGAGGTATTTAGCGTTGCTCAAGCTGACGAAGGCGCTCAAAGCTTATATAGCCGCTTCTCTCGTCGTGGCGATATTCTTCCCCTGGGGAGTAGCTAACTACCTCAACCTCACGGGTCTCTCGGCGGACATCGTGAACCTGCTCTTCCACACGCTGAAGGTCTTTGCACTTCTCTTCGTCGTCGAGAGCGTCTTTAGAGCAGTGACGGGAAGGCTGAAGATAACCCAAGTGGTGAACTTCCTCTGGAAGAACGTCTTCCTGGCGTCTCTCGTCGGGTCACTGCTTATTGCGATGGAGGTGATAATGTGAGGGCGCCGATACTGGTTCCAACGGTGCTAAGGAACATAGCAAAGAAGCCAGCGACCAACCTCTTTCCAAAGAGGGAGCCAGTGCCGGTTCCAGAGGACTTCAGGGGAAAACTGGAGTACAACGTTGACAAGTGCGTCGGCTGTAGGATGTGCGTGACGGTTTGCCCTGCGGGGGTCTTCGTTTATTTACCCGACATCAGGAAGGTGGCCCTCTGGACGGCAAGATGCGTCTTTTGCAAGCAATGCGTTGACGTCTGTCCGACAGGAGCGCTCCAGATGAGCGACGAGTTCCTCTTAGCGAGCTACGACAACTGGGAACCATTCATCCCGCTCGGGGAGGAGAAAATCGAGGATATAAGGAAGAAACTTGAGGAGCAGAAGAAGGCCAAGGAAAAGGCAAAAAAGGCCTAAGCCCTCTCCCCACATTCCTTTTCATCCCCATCAAGGGGAATGCCCATTTTATCGGCAAGTGCCTTAAGGGTCTCGTAGTGGCCCCGCTCAATACCGGCCAAGCGAAGGTAAAGTTCCCTCAACTCGCCTTCGGCCTCCTCGGCCAGCCTTAAGTAAATAGTTTCGGCCAGTTTTTCACTCTCAAGAGCGTTCCTAAAGACATCGCCCAGGTCATTTACCTTCCAGAACTTTCCCATGACGTTGAGGCTCTCCACGTTAGGAATCCTGACTTCCACGAGCTCCTCCCCGTACTTCTGGCGATAGACACTATAAAGCTCGTCACCGTGGGCTTTGGATTCCTCGCCAAGTTTTTTGAACGTCTCCACGACATCCTCCGGAAGCCCAAGCTCCTTTGCCCTCTCAGAGAGCCGAGAATAGACCTCAGCCTCCTCATATTCCCCCATGACCCAGTAGCTAAGCAGCTCCCGTTCGTTGAGCTTTCTAAGTTCCTTGAGAATCTCCACTACCATTTCAACCACCCAACATCTCGTATTCCCTTTTAAGGGCTTCATAGTGGCTTTTTTCGACCTCAGAGAGTTTGAGGTAAAGTTCCCTGAGCCTCTCATCCCCAACCTTTTCGGCGAGTGTTCTGTACGCGTTCATCGCAACCAGCTCACTTTCCATGGCGGCCTCAAGGACTTCTCCAACCTGATCAGCTCGCTCCAACTTGTTCAACACGGGGAGCACCTCAAGGGGCGGGATATCGCTCGACGGCTCCACCCCAAAGCTCTCGCGGAACTCCCTGGCCAGCTCCCTCGCATGCCTCTTAGAGTCCCTCGAAAGCCTCTCAAACGTTTGTATCAAGCTTTCCGGAAGGTTAAGGGCCCGGGAACGTTCTGCGAGTTCTCTGTAAAATTCAGCCTCCTCTTCCTCACTCTTAATCCAGTACGCAAGGGCTTCCCTGTAGTTCAACTTTTGGAGTCTTTCTATTATGCCATCAACGTCAAACATTTCTACCCCCACCCCCATTTCGTCCCAACGTAAATTAAGCTTTGGGTCCCACGACCCCCAGATGAATCCCATGGACTGGTCAAAGAGACACTCCTGAACATACTCACTCCCTCACCTCAAAGCGAAGGTTAAGACCCCTTCTCAAGAGCCCTATCCCGGCCCTCTTCCCAAACACCTCAATAAGGACCGTGTAATCAGGATCACCCAGGTTTACTCTCTTTCCCAGCCCAACGAGAAGCGAACCGAGTTTCACTTCGAGCTCCCTCTGAGAAAGATTTCTGTTCCCCCTAACCCTGGCACGGACAGCGAATGTTCCATCAATCCTCTCCCCGAGTTCAAGAACTGCTTTCTCTATCTCCTTCCTCTTGGCGGGAACCACGAAATCGAGAGGAACCACGCGCTGTATCGCCTGCGTCTCAAAACTTTTCAATCTCTCAATAATTTCCCCTTTTGAGAGAGAGGTATTCGCTATTAGAACCCCCTTCCACTCCGTACCCCTGACCCTGACCTTCCCAAGAGCCCACTCCAGTTCAAGCATCGCGTCGCCTTCCCGTCCAGGCGGTGTCGTAACGAGGAGAATCATCTTAGCTCACCAATGGACAAGCTTTTATATTCCAAATGCAAAGATAGTGCGGTGAGGTTAAATGGAATCCAGTGGCCTTAAGCTTTATCCCTACCAGTCATACGAAGTTTACGGCCTTTCTCGGAACCCCTTTGAGCAGCTCGCAAGCGAGGGAATACGGGATGTTGAAAGTATTCACGTTTATCAAGAAGTCGACATGCGCCTCCAGATGATAATCTCCGAAGTGATCGGCAATAAAAGCTCGATAGCGCTGAGCATCGTAGGTCCCCTCGGAATGGGCAAAACGCAGAGGCTCAAGAGCATAGCCAAGGCCATTGAGGAGCACAGGGGAAAGGCCCTCTACGTCAAGGTGGACACCAATGACATTCTCAAGCTGACCAGGGATATCTTCTACGCAATAAAACCCCCTAAGAGCAGAACCAACATCTTCCTTGAAAATCTCTCAAGAAAGCTCGGCTTCATAGACAGGCTTGAAAAAATGTTGAGCGACACGAATGAGTACAAGAGCAGGGACATAGCGGAACTCTTGACGGAGCAGATGGGAAAGTACCCGTACTGTGCAATTCTCCTCGACGAGCTTGAGAACATGCAGGGAGCAAGTGAAAAAGAGAAGATACAGTTCTTTGAAATGCTCAGACACTTCATCAGCAACATGCCGGAAGGGTGTATAGTGGCCTTCGCCTGTATCCCGGAGGCCTACGAAGAGTACACAAAGATATTTCCAGCCTTCTTCATGCGCCTCCACTACGAGTTCAAGCTAAGGCCAATGAGCCTCGATGAGGCATACGAACTCGTCAAAAAGAGATTAAACCGTGTTAGGGTTAAAGACACAGACAATCCACTCTATCCATTCACAGAAGATGCGGTGAAACTGATTCACAGACTCGGAAAGGGTAATCCAAGGCAGACCCTAAGGCTGCTCCATTACGTCCTTACAGAGGCCTCAAAACACCGCTTTGACCCAATAGACGACTTCGTGGTGACGACCATCCTTGAAGAGCCCAAGAGTCTCGAGGAATACCTAACACGCATACCAAAGGAGTACAAGGACTTGGTCAAAGTGGTTGTATTTGAGTTCAATGGAGGACCCGTGAGCTACATTCAGGTTGCGAAGGTGGTCAAGAAGCCGGGTGTGCAGGTTTACGAAAGTCTCAACGAGCTCGTAAGGCTCGGCTTCCTCGTCGGCGACCCAGGAGGGAACTACAAGGTTCCGGACTACGTTAGAAAGTTTCTCGACGAGGGAGAGAGTAGGAAAGAAGAGTAATAAACCTTTCCGGGTGAAATCATGAACTACGAGGGTCACGTCCTGACGGGTTTAATCAGTTATCCCTTCTTCATCCTGATTTCAGGACTCATGAAAACCTACCTTCACCTGCCCTTGGAAATGAGCACCCCCGCGATGTTACTCGGATACGCACTCTACGTCTTTGGAAGCGATCTCCCAGATATAGACCACCCCAACGCCCTAATACACAGGGGGAGCAAAGCAGTGATTGCGGTTCTCGTGGGGAGTGCGGTGTACACCCAGGCGGTTGCCCAGCTGTCCCTCGGGGAACAATGGAAAACGCTGACCGTTGCCTGGACCATAGGGGCTGCGGGAGCCTTAGCGGCATGGCATCTCTTCACGCTGTTCATGCCACGCCACAGGGGCATCGTCCACTCCCTCACATTTGCAGCAATCTACGGCCTCTTGGCCCTCTTATTGGCCGAATACGGCCTTAACATGAGGTCTGGAGAGGCCCTCTTTGCAGGCTTTGCCGCCTTCTCTGGTTACGCCCTCCACCTACTCACAGACGGGAGTTTGAAGCCAATATGACCTACACATTCCTGGGCAACAATGCTTTTAAATAGTCCACGTTAGGAAAGCCCGGGGGTGGGAGAGATGTTCAGTCTGGGAGGATTCTCACGCGGAGGAGAGTACGAAAACAAGACCTGGGACGTGCTCATTATTGGAGCGGGACCGGCAGGATTCACCGCGGCGATATACGCCAAAAGGTTCGGACTTGAAACACTCATAATAAGTAAAGACTTGGGCGGAAACATGGCCTTAACGGATCTCATAGAGAACTACCCGGGTTTCCTCCAGGTGAGCGGTTCGGAGCTGACCAACAGGATGCACGAGCAGGTCAAGAACCTCGGCGTTGACGTTGTCTTCGACGAGGTCGAGAGGATCGATCCGACGGAGTGCGCCTACTACGAGGGGCCGTGCAAGTTCGCTGTTAAAACAAAGAACGGAAAGGCCTACAAGGCCAAAACAATAATCATAGCCGTCGGAGCCGCGCCGAGAAAGCTCCACGTTCCGGGCGAGGAGGAGTTCACCGGCAGGGGCGTTTCCTACTGCGCGACCTGCGACGGTCCGCTCTTCAAGGGCAAGAAGGTCATAGTCGTTGGTGGGGGCAACACGGCACTTCAGGAGGCACTCTACCTGAAGGGCATAGGAGTAGACGTTACCCTCGTCCACAGGCGCGACCAGTTCAGGGCCGACAAGATACTCCAGGACCGCTTTAGGGAGAGCGGAATTCCGGCGATACTCAACACCGTCGTGACAGAGATAATCGGAGAGAACAAGGTCGAGGCGGTGAAGCTGAAGAACCGCGTTACAGGAGAAGAGACCGAGATGAAGGTCGATGGAGTCTTCATATTCATCGGCTATGAACCTAAAACGGACTTCGTCAAGCACCTCGGCATAACCGACGAGTACGGCTACATTCCAGTTGATATGCACATGCGCACAAAGGTGAAGGGCATCTTTGCAGCGGGAGACATAACCAACGTCTTCAAGCAGATTGCAGTAGCTGTGGGCCAGGGAGCTATCGCCGCAAACTCCGCCAAGGAGCTTTTGGAAGAGTGGAACTCAAAGGTCGTGGAGTGAGGTTCTCTTCTTTTTTAACCGTTCTTTAAGCTCCCTTTTCGTCAGGTACACGGTTTCACTGGAGTCTCCGATGATATAGGGCTCCTTAACACACTCTCCTGAAGTGCTATCGAAGATGCCACAGAGATATGCGAGGAGGGCAATGACCACTACATCACTCAGAGGATAGGAACCTTGAACCACCGCGGACGTTAGGAGAATCACGGCAACGAGAAGAAAGCACCTCCTCATATCTCCCCACCTTTAAGTGGACTCCTCAATATCCTCCGGCCTCTCAAGGGCAATGATATCGTCTTGATACTCCCTGTCTTCATCAAACAGAAAGTCCTTTCAAAGAAAGATATCAGGAGAAAAGTCCACAGTACAACAAAAGGAATGGCCCTGATTGCTATTTCTAAGGCGTTTATCAGGTCTTCCCTACCCGTGAGAACGTTCAGGGTGGTTATCATCACCATGGCTATTACCGAACTGGCCAAGATTGCTTTCCCGATTTCACCCTTCTCCCTTTTTCTCCCGCGAGATCTCACTATCCAGCCACCGAAAACAAAAACCACTTGAAGTTTATTAGCTTTGTGCCCTTATGAGTGACGACGTTTTGTAAACTCATTTCTCCCAGATGTTTATCGAAAATTCTTCGGTCAAAAATGTTCATTGATGAACACAGGCTTATATAGGATAACCCCTACTCCCAACCGGTGATGCGCATGGTGGTTAGGCCAAACGTTAAAGAACTCCCGGGGAAGAAAGCCAAAGAGATTATTGAGAAGAACTTTGAGGCCCTCGCAGTTACCACGCAGGACCCGGAGACCCTCCCGATAGTCATTGACCACGGAGATGGAATCCTCGTTTACGACGTTGACGGAAACGTCTTCTACGACTTCGGAAGCGGTGTTGGCGTTCTCAACGTCGGACACGCCCACCCGAGGGTCGTCGAGGCCGTTAAGAGGCAGGCCGAGAAGTTCACCCACTTCGCTCTGAACGACTTCTTCTACGAGAACGCTGTCATACTCGCCAACAAGCTCGCAGAGCTCGCACCAGGGGACTTCCCGAAGAAGGTGGTTTATCAGAACAGTGGTGCGGAAGCAAACGAGGCCATGATGAAGCTCGTCAAGTACGGCACCGGAAGGAAGAGGTTCATCGCCTTCTATCATGCATTCCACGGCAGGACCCAGGCCGTTCTCAGCCTTACCGCCAGCAAGTGGGTCCAGCAGGACAGGTTCTTCCCGACCATGCCCGGAGTCGAGCACATACCCTACCCGAACCCCTACAGGAACCCCTGGCACATCGACGGCTACGCCGAGCCGGACGAGTTAATCAACCGCGTTATAGAGTTCATCGAGGAGTACGTGTTTAGACACGTTCCGCCCGAGGAAGTTGGCGCAATAGTCTTCGAGCCAATACAGGGTGAAGGTGGTTACGTCGTTCCTCCCAAGGGCTTCTTCAGGGAGCTCAAGAAGCTCGCCGACAGCTACGGCATACTTTTGGCAGACGACGAGGTTCAGATGGGCGTTGGAAGGACCGGAAAGTTCTGGGCCATCGAGCACTTTGACGTTGCGCCGGACACCATCCAGTTCGGCAAGGCCATAGGCGGCGGAATTCCGCTCGCCGGTGTCGTTCACAGGGCTGACATTGCCTTCGACAAGCCGGGCAGGCACGCCTCGACCTTCGGCGGTAACCCGGTTGCAATAGCGGCCGGCCTTGAGGTAGTCGAGATAGTCAAGGAGCTCCTCCCGCACGTCCAGGAGGTCGGCGACTACCTCCACGCTCGCCTGAAAGAACTCGAGGAGAAGTACGAGGTCATCGGAGATGCCAGAGGTCTTGGATTGGCTCAGGCAGTTGAGATCGTCAAGAGCAAGGACACCAAGGAGAAGAACCCCAAGCTCCGCGATGCCATCGTCAAAGAGGCCGTCAAGCGCGGGCTTATCCTCCTCGGTTGCGGAGACAACAGCATAAGGTTCATACCTCCGTTGACCATCAAGAAGGAGGAGATAGACGTCGCGATGGAGATATTCGAGGAGAGCCTCAGGGCTGCCCTCGGCTGATTCATTCTTTTTTGAGAAGCTTTTTAAAGTAGAAACTTGAATTTCTCGCGGTGGTGAGCATGGGAGACGTGCTTGACCCGCTAAAACCCTACGTCCCGTACATCCTCGGAGGAGCAGTTGCCCTTTTCATCGCGTACCTGTGGTTCAACAGAAAGAAGTTCAGGAGTGCCAACATGGTTGCAATAACGGGCGTGATGACGGCCCTTGTTTTCGTAGCAACGAGGCTCATACAGATAAACCTCCCCACGGGGGGCTACCTTAACTTCGGTGACACCATGATAATGTTCACCGCGATGCTCTTTGGCCCCGTGGTTGGAGCCTTTGCAGGGGGAGTTGGCTCCGCGATGGCCGATGCCCTCAGTCCATACGCGGGATGGGCGCCCATAACCCTGATAGTCAAGGGGCTCGAGGGGCTCATAGTGGGGTACATCGCCAAGAGAAGCGACAGGCCGGGCAACCTAATACTCGCCGGAGTTCTTGGCGGCTCGGAGATGGTGCTCGGTTATTTCCTCTTCGAGATACCACTCCTCGGACTATCGCTTGCCCTCACCGAGATACCACCCAACACCCTGCAGGCCGTCACAGGAATACTCGTGGGGACGGGACTTGCAACGGCAATAAAGAAGAGGTATCCAGAAGTCGAGGATTTAATTTAGACCTCGAGCTTCTGGAACTCTTCCCACATTTCTCTTTCACGGAAGAGCGGCTCAATGGATATCCTGCGTGAGGCCCTTCGTATCTGGCCGAGGAAAGAAGAATCCGCGATAACTGCGTCGAATCCCAGCTCTTCTATCTTGTAAATCTTGAGGGTTCCCGAATACTTCCTGAGGACTTCAGCCGAATACCTAAGGAAGTCCGGACCAACGAGGAGAAGGTCAGGGTTAAGGCCCTCTTCCCTCAGCTCCCTCATGGCCTTATCGAGTATCTCGTCTATCTCACTCATTCCTCGCCCCCTCCGCAATCTTCACCCCACTCGAAGTTCCGATCCTCGTTGCGCCGGCCTCTATCATGGCAAGAGCCTGCTCGTAGGTTCTTATCCCCCCTGCGGCTTTGACGCCCATCTCAGGGCCGACGACCTTTCTCATCAACCTGACGTCCTCAACGGTGGCACCGCCGGTTCCAAAGCCCGTTGAAGTCTTCACGAAATCAGCCCCGGCTTCCTTTGCCAGCTCACAGGCCTTCACCTTCTCCTCCTCGGTTAGGTAGCAGGTCTCGATGATGACCTTGACCTTCGCGCCCCTCTCGTGGGCGACCTTAACGACCTCGGCTATGTCTTTCCTCACGTAGTCATAGTCCTTATCTTTGAGGGCACCGATGTTTATGACCATGTCAAGCTCATCCGCGCCGTCTTCAAGTGCTTTCTTTGCCTCGAAGACCTTCACCTCGGTTGGCGTCGCTCCGAGCGGGAAGCCTATGACGCTCGCGACCTTGATTTGGGCATTCTTCTCCCTCAGGTAGTCCTTCGCCAGCTTAACCCGGTATGGGTTGACGCAGACGGCGTAGAAGTTGTACTCCACTGCCTCATTGCAGAGCTTCATTATATCCTCCTTCGTGGCGTAGGGTTTCAGGTTCGTGTGGTCAATATAACGAGATATATCGATGCTATCCACCACAACTACCACCCAAACTGAGTGATGGGTGAGGTGATATTTAGGGCTTTTCCCACAAAACTGGGGAAACAGCCTCTAAATTTGAGTATAGGCTGGGAAATATCCAATCAAAATTCTCGGCAGAACTTTCTGAAAACTTCAATAAAACGTCTTGAAACTTCTCTATCACCCAGGTCAACTTCCTCCAACCTGCAAGCCCTCTCAAGAACGTCCACAGCGTTTTTCCATCCCTCCGAAAGGGTCTCTCCTCGGGGGATTGGATTCCTCATCACGTACCAAGAGCCGCTGACTTCATCGTAGACTATCACCCTCGGGATGTAATCCAAGTCAAGGAAGGTGTTGTCGAGACTCAACTCCACCCTGAAGGGACCGAGCTCCAGAAAACCCTCCTCCAACAGCTTCTTTTTCCAGTCCATACAAAAACGTGGGAAAGAGGGTTTAAAAGTTCACCTCTTTCCAGCCATGAGGGGTAACAGCACCAGCAGAAGAACCAGTCCGGGCCCGCATAACCTCCCTGATGAATTAGAGACGGTTGAGTTCGAAGGCTTAGTTGGCGTCGGGCCGATGTATGCAGTGCCACTGGGAAGCCTGTACTCCCTAATCTCCCGGGAAGCGCATCTGACGAGTTTTGGATCCCTGCTCTCCTGGTAAGGAATCCACGAAAAGGTTCCGTTTTTGGTCTCGTACCAGCCGATGCGGGAGTTGTGGCCGGCAAAGCCCCACCGGGCCACCGTGGAGATTTCCTCCACGTCGCTCTCGCTCAGGTTGACTATTCCAGACTCCCTCATCCACTCCAGCTCGGCCCTTACCGCCTCGGAGGCATTCACCTTCCCGGGATCAACGGTAGGGGCGAGTTTCCGAGCTTTGTCCTCCACGAAGATGAGCGCCGGATTGCAAGTAACGCCGAAGGCGGAGAGGAAATCCTTAACAGAAGCCTCAGCTTCGTCGGGAGTATTATTAACCGCCACAACGTCGACCTCTACCCTCCCAGCGCGAATCACTTTGGACGGGTCAACCCCGTGCTCCCTCAGGCACTTCTCAAAGGCCGGGTTCGGCTTCCAGGTGCAGAGGCCGTTGACGCAGCCACAACTTGTCAGTGAGAGGCAGCCGTACCAGGACCTGTACACACAAGACGTCACGATTTTTCCTGCCTCTTCCCTCGGCGCACAGACCTCACCGGAGCAGCCGCCGGTGGCGCAGTC
Source organism: Thermococcus sp. (assembly GCA_026987155.1). Classification (GTDB taxonomy): domain Archaea; phylum Methanobacteriota_B; class Thermococci; order Thermococcales; family Thermococcaceae; genus Thermococcus. The sequence goes on from JALSNG010000093.1 coordinate 10,988, forward strand.
CCCATCGGAAGTGCATTCGCCACCCTGAAGGGGATACAGGGCTACGGTCACTCCCCCTCTGGAGAACGTGGTGTTGTCATCAGTCTTCCACCCATCGGCGGTCAGGTTTCCTATGGCATCGTCCGTCACCATGAGGGAGACGTTAAAGGAGGAGCGCAGCAGGTCGTACTCCACCCATTTCAGGGGGATCCCAACCCTGAGGTGAACTCCATCGCTCGCATTCCAGACCAAGACGTAGAGCCTCCCATCATAGTGGGAGCGGAAGACGAAGGTGCCGTTTTCAACGAGAACGTTGTGTGCTATCTCAAGCCGCCAGAGCTCCTGGGAAATCCCAGGTTTGTTGAGAACAACCTCGACGGCGTAGAAATCCCCAGGCGTGACGCAGGCCCTCACAAGGGGTGTTAGAACGAACATCAGGAGGACTATGAAACCCAGAGCCCTCTTCATGCAATCACCGAAGGGAATACGCGCCCAGAATATATACGAGTGTCCATCGCTTCAACTTCGCTCGAAGCTAAGGTTTAAATGCCCAGGGGCGAATATCACCCGAGGTGGTTAAGATGGAGAACCCGTATGAGATTACCTCCGTCGTTGCACGGGAAATACTCGACAGCAGGGGGAACCCGACGGTTGAGGTGGAGGTCTACACCCCGATAAGCATGGGAAGGGCGGCGGTTCCGAGTGGAGCCTCAACTGGAACACACGAGGCCCTTGAGCTCCGCGACGGTGGAAAGCGCTACCATGGGAAAGGCGTTAGAAGGGCCGTTGAGAACGTCAACAAGATAATCGCCCCAGAAATCATCGGAATGGACGTCACCTGGCAGAGGGACATAGACAGCCTTCTCCTTGAGCTCGACGGAACGGAGAACAAGAGCAACCTCGGCGCGAACGCGATGCTCGGCGTTTCCTTGGCTGTTGCCAAGGCAGCAGCGAACGCTTTGGGATTGCCCCTCTACCAGTACATCGGCGGGACCAACGCCTACGTCATGCCCGTCCCGATGAGCAACGTCATCAACGGAGGAGTACACGCTGGAAACGAGCTCGACTTCCAGGAGTTCATGATAATGCCCGTCGGTGCCGACAGCTTTAGAGAGGGCATAAGATGGGTTTCCGAGACCTACCACGTCCTCAAGGGCGTCATCGCCGATAAGTACGGCAAAGACGCCGTTAACGTTGGCGACGAGGGAGGTTTCGCCCCGCCGCTGAAGGAGCCCCACGAGCCGCTTGAGCTCCTTATAAAGGCCATAGAGGAGGCCGGCTACAAACCCGGTGATGAGATTGCCTTCGCCATGGACCCCGCTTCGAGCGAGTTCTTCCACCCGGACAAAGGCAAGTACGTCGTTGCTGGAAAGGAATACGACAAGGACGAGCTCCTCGAGCTCTACAAGGAGTTAGTTTCGAGCTACCCGGTAGTTTCAATCGAGGACCCGTTCCACGAGGAGGACTGGGAAGGCTTCGTTATGATAACCAGGGAGCTCGGAGGCAAGATACAGATAGTCGGCGATGACCTCTTCGTCACCAACCCGAAGAGGATAAGAAAGGGCATAGAGATGGGTGCCGCCAACGCTCTGCTCCTCAAGGTGAACCAGATTGGAACTCTGAGCGAGGCCATAGATGCAGCATACACGGCTTTTAGAGCGGGCTACGGTGTGGTAGTTTCACACCGCTCCGGAGAGACCGAGGACAGCACCATAGCCGACCTCGCAGTTGCCCTCAACGCCGGCCAGATCAAGACCGGTGCTCCTGCCAGGAGCGACAGGAACGCCAAGTACAACCAGCTCATCAGAATAGAGGAGGAACTTGAGGGAATAGCCCTCTACCCCGGCAGGAAGTTCCGCAATCCGTTCCTCTGATTCCCTTTAATTTTGGTGGAGCCGATGGAGTTTGAGAGACACATAAAGCCCAGACCACTCCTCATCCTGGCCGAGTTGTTTCTCCTCCTCGCTGTTCTGACCCTGAAGTTCCACAACGTCTCGATAGCCTTTCTCGGCGCCTCAACGGTTTTGTACTACATCGGAATGAGACAGATCGTGGGGGAAAGGCTCGGGAAATGGGCCCTCAAGCGCTTCACAGTTGCCTATCTAATAAGGGGACTTTCATGGGTTTTAATGATTGCATCAGCCGTCTACACTTACTCGGCTGTGATAGAGAACGTCTTCCCCATTGGACCTGCTGAGTTCGTGGTAACTTCCATTGTTGCACTGATTGGAGCGATACTCAACTACCTCGCCGTGGGGATCAGGAACAGCGTCCTTTGGAGGATTGAGGGTCTCAGAAAAAGCCTGTGGATCTCAAGGTTAAACTCCCTTGTACTGTTCCTGATGGCACTCATCCCCTTCATTCCCTCCCTCAAGCCCCCTGAAGAGGTGAAGGTCGTTCTTGAGACACTCTCGCTCCCAGTTCTCGGTTCATTCACCCTCCTCGCGATACTTGGAAAGGCTTTTTACATCCGGTTTCTCCTCACGATGAAGTGTCCCGAGAAGGACCGAGTTCCTCAATCATCTTCCTGAGGTTCCTCCTCTTCTCGTCAAGGAGTTTACATATCCCATCAAGGAGGCTCAGGTACTCCTCAACGGCCTCACGGGCTATCTCCCTGCGATATCCCTTCTCAAGGAGCTTGTTCCTCATCATTTCATGGTACTGAACGGCCATGTAGAGGGACTTAAGGGCAATCTCGTTGGCCTCTCTGAGGTAGTTCCACCCCCTCTCGGTCAGGGAGTACTTCACGAGCCTCCTTTTACCTTTATACTCCTCCCGCGGCTCTATGAGTCCTTCTTCCACCATCTTGTTGAGCATGGTGTAAAGGTTCCCGTGACTTGGCTTCCAAATTCCAGCCGCTATCGTTTCAATCTCCTTCAGTATCTCGTAGCCGTGGGCCTCACCCTTCAAGCCTATTATCAGCAGGATGAGGTTTCGCATTGGAACCGTGAACATGCTCCTCACTATCGAAACTTCTTCCGTGGGCATCGCCCCCATCCCCGAAAGCTTTATAACCTTGACGCGGCAGATATGTCTGAAATAGACCTATTTGAACAAAACATATTTGCTACCGACATATAAAGCCCGAACCCTTAAAAATCTTGCGGGGGTGTGATGATGGCATGGAGTGAGTGGATAGCCAAGCATGCAAAAATAGTCCTCACGGTATGGCTGCTCATAATAATAGCATCTATTCCCCTCGCGATAAAGCTCAACAACGTTACCAACTATGGAATGAGCCAGATGATGCCCAAGAGTATAGAATCAATAAAGGCTCAAGACGTCATGGCAGATGATTTCGGAAAGGTGCAGAACGAGAACACCACCTACCTCATAATCACCAACATAAGCGTTAACGATGAGAACTCAAGAGCGGCATACGAAGAGTTCAAAGAAAAAGTGGAGGGAAAATACGCCCACAACGTGACGTCCTATTATGACGCGGTTGACATGCTCTGGAACACCAGCTACGGGATAGCCCTGAACGTGACGCGAATGACTGCAAACGTTAGCGGTCTCCTCTACAGCACCGCAGTCAAGACCAACGAGAGCTTTAAAGAGCTTCTGGAGCAGACGTACATGCTTGAGAACACGACGGAGAGCATGAAGGGCGGGCTCGTGGAGACGGCTAAAGGCTATCTGGCGCTTAAGACTAACCTCACGGAGCTCTACAACCGGATGAAAGGACTCAGTGAGGCCATAAACGGTACCGACAAAGCTTACTACGAGCTCCACAAGAACCTGACCCGGACCGCCGAGATGCTGAGGGAACTCAACAGCACCATCCTTGAGACAAACCTCGGACTCTACTCCCTGAACGAAAGCTTTGGGAGAACCTTCGTGGGTACAATTGCCGTTTATAATGCCCTCTTTGATAGCGGAGCCTATTATCTTGGCTCTCTGAGCCCAGATGTAGCAGAGACCGTTGCAGAAATGACGGAAACCAACACCGAGTTTGTATACGCAGTGTTTAAGGGAACCTACCCGATCTACGCCAGGTATGGAAAAGCCGCGATTACCGACCCCCTGCTCGTGAACGTCACGGAGGGGATTATCCTAACCGGGGTCAATGAGTCCCAGAAACCCATTGCAGAGGCCTATTCGGCTGCCTTTTATGCCGGCGTTGTGGAGATTGATAAGGGATACATGAGCGACTTTGCCCTTCAGTGCATGCCACCCGAGGCTTTAAAGCCAACCGTCTCCCATTTGGCCACCTCTGCCCTCCGCTCACTCCCAAAGATAATAGCGACGAGTAACCAGAGTGCAGAGATTCCTGGCGTTGGGAAGGTCGATTCGGAGACTATGGCTACTCTCGTCAAAGCTTCGATATCCCTCGGAAAGACGCCCTCGTCCCCTGAGGTTGAAGAGACCACCATTGAGTTCGCCCTCGATTACATGAAATCCATACAGCCAGACAACCCGCTGTTCCAGATGCCAAACGCCGAGGAGATACTCCTCACCCTAATGAGGGAGGGGCCCACCAAGGCCATCGAGAGGAATCTTCTGGTAACTGGTCTGAAAGAAAAGCTCCCGCATGAGCTCCAGCCCATGGTTCCAACCATCGTTGACACCAGCATGAAGTACGATCCGAATGCAGAGGGAATACTCACATGGAACTCGAAGCTTCTCGAAGACGCCACCATAAAGATGACCTCAAAGCTCATGGAATCCAAAGAATTTGCCCTTCCAGAAGACGTTCTCAGGGCAGTTTACTCCAGTGGAGGCGACGGAGAGGCGATCAGTGACCTTGCAAAGGAACTCTTGAAGAAGGAAATGGCTGGAAAACTCCAGGGGAAAGTCCCGGACCCAGAGAAAGTGGCCAGTCTCCTCGTTGAGGAGGCGACTGCAAATCCGGAGGGAATTCTCAACGGCTCGGTCCTTGAAAACGCCACGGTAACCCTGGTATTAAAGCTCATACCACCCGAGTCCAGGGCACCAGGGGCAGAAAAGATGATCAGGGCCCTCTACAACGGGGCGAATCCAAAGGAACTGGCCGAGACAACGTTCCTCAACACATCAAAGGAGAAGCTGGATGAAATAATGCCAGCCAACACTCCAAAGGAGATCAGGAACGCAGTTTGGAGCACAATCGAGGAGGTCGTTAAAGGGTATCCTATGGACCAGAGAGCCGTTGAAATGCTCGTCAAGGAAAAGGTAAAGGGCATCATCGAATCCTACCTGGAGAAGGGAATAGGCGGTGTGGAGATAAACGTCAACGTCACCCGGCTTGTGGAGGTCGCCTTCAGGTTCAAGGATGATCCCGAAAAGATTGGCAGGAGCGACGTGAAACCGATAGCAGGAGAAATCTATCCCACGGTATACAAGACTGCAAAAGCCTACCTTAGGATGTTTAAGAGCGATGATAACACCACCATTTTGATAACCTTCGTCCCAGCTGGAAGAACGGCTCCCGGCCAGGACCAGTACAAGTACATCGCGGGAAACGCCACAATAGTCAAAGAGATGGCCCTAAAGGAGTTCGAAGCCTACTATCCTCACGTGACTGCGGCCTTAGGAGGAACCCCGATAGAGCTCCACGAGATGTTCACCCTCGGCGAGAAGGACAACGAAAGAACAACAAGGGCAAGTGTCGTCGGTGCGCTCGTAATACTCTTTATTCTGATGGGAACGGCTCTGCTCGCCACCTTCCTGCCCTTTACAGGTGTTGCCACTGCAACATTGACCGCCCTTGGGATAACATACCTTCTCGCAAAGGGCAACGTCGTTGACGTTGGGAGCTGGGCGAGGATGATAACGGTAACAACCGCCCTCGGATTGGGAATAGACTACTCTACATACTACCTCCACAGGTTCAAGGAGTACTTAGCTGAGGGCTACGAGCATGAGAAGGCCGTGGCAGAGGCCTTGAGAAGGTCTAAGGATGCGGTGCTCGCGAGTGCCTTCACGGACATCATAGCCTTCGCCTCCTTCATGCTTGCCTGGGAGTTCCCAATGTTCCAGCAAATGGGCATGATAGCACCCCTAGCCGTTGTGACTGTTTTAGTGGCTTCCCTGACCTTCATCCCGGCCATAACCGCGTTGGTTGGAGACAGAGCCATCTTCTGGTGGCCGAGGCACATAAAGCATGTTCCGCCAGACATTCACGAGAGGAGTAGAATAGCAGAATGGGTTGTTAACCACGCCAAAGTCGTTCTTCTCATAGGTCTCCTAATAGCGGTTCCAGCCACGTACAGCTTCTTCCACTTCGACGGAAGCCACGACATGAGCCTGTTCCTGCCCGAGAACAGTGAGACGTACCACTTCCTCCAGCTCAGCCAGGAAAAGCTCGGGGCAGCGGTTGCATCCCCCTATTACGTCATCCTTGAGTTCAAAGGACCCATCACCGATGACGATTTGAACGTGATAATGGGAATAAGCGAACACCTCAAAGGCATGAAGGGGGTAACGGCCGTTTACTCGCCCACAATGCCCTACGGTGAGCCAGTGACAAACCTCAGCCTCAAAAACATCGAAAGCCTCGGAGGAGACCGGTACATCTCGAACGATGGAAAAAGAGTGTTGATTCAAGTCTCGGCGAAGTACGACGCCAACAGCGAAGAGGCCAAGGCCCTCGTAAAGGAGATGAGGTCGTATCTCGGGGGCATTTCAAAGGAGAACGGACGTATTAAAGATACCCTTGTCGGAGGAAACGCAGCACTATCCCTTGACCTCAGCGAGAAAATCAACGACGTCTTCTGGCACAGAATACTGCCGGTCGCGTTAATACTCATGTTCCTATCGCTCATACCAACACTCAAAGGGCTACCCGCGGTGGCTTCCACGATGGCAACGATATTCCTTGGAGTCATGACGAGCATCTGGGCAAGTACCTGGCTCTTCGAGAGGATCTTCGGCCAGCAGGTAATGTGGTTCCTGCCGTTGATGGTCTTCGTCGTGCTCATGGGAGTTGGCATAGACTACAACAGCTTCTACCTTGTCAAGGCGAGGGACGAGTTCGAAAGGAGAAGCGCGAAGGATGCACTGGTAATCGCCGCCGGAACTATGGACGCCCTGGTTATTGGACTCGCGGCGGTATTGGCGGTAACATACGGCTCGCTGATGCTCAGCGGAACTTGGGGAACAAGAGAGATGGGATTCGCACTCGCTGCTGGGGTCCTACTAACGGCCATTATGGCGGTATACTTCATTGGTCCAGCCATGATGAGCCTCTTCGGAAAGAAGGCATGGTGGCCCCTATTCAGGGAGAAGAGGGAGGGCTGACCCTTCCCATTTTTGTCCCAAAACCATTATATCCCCTCTTTCTTTTTTCCATGAAGGTTATAAGAAGAGCTAAAAATTTCACAGCCCATAATCACAAACCCTTGAGAGCCACTCGTTATCTCCTATGAGGTGGGTTATGATGAAAAAACTCAAAATCTACATCCCAGGAATTAAATTCCCATCGCAGGACCGGGGGGTTTCACCCCCCACGTCCTTGCCAACCCCCTCCCCCCGAAGGTGGGGCTTCGCCCCACATAAAGTGGGAAACTGCGTTTCCCAGGCCCTTCCTTATCTTTTAAACACCGGAAAGGGCTCTGCCCTCTGCAACCCCATGTTCTACGAGGTGATTTAAATGATAGGACGAAAGAAGCTGAAGATATACATCCCTGGCATCAAGTTCCCCTCAATCTCCATTACCGGTAGCGCTTGTTCCCTAAACTGTGCGCACTGCGGGAAGCATTACTTGGAGGGCATGAGAAGGCCCGAGAGGGGAGAACTATTGAGCTATTGTCTCGACCTTGACAGGAAAGGCTACATTGGCTGCCTCCTCAGTGGCGGGATGGATGGTCGCCTAAAGGTGCCCCTCGACTTCTACGCTGAGGAGATAATGAAGATAAAACACAGGACAAACTTGAAACTCAACGCCCATGTCGGGTTCATAGACAGGGATGATTTAGAGTGGTTGAGATACGTTGATGTCGTTTCCCTCGACTTTGTAGGGGATGATGATGTTATAAGGCGCGTTTACAAGATAGACAGGACCGTTGAGGACTACCTCAGAATTCTGGACATACTGACCAATGCCGGGATAAAGGTGGCGCCTCACATAACAATAGGTCTCGACTTCGGAAGGATTCACTGGGAGTTCAGGGCCATTGACATGCTGATGGAGTATCCGATAGACGTCCTCGTTTTAGATGTTCTCATCCCAACAAAGGGGACCGAGATGGAAAACGTTCCGAAGCCGAGCGTTGAGGACAGTCTGAAGGTCGTGAAATACGCCAGGGAGAAGTTTGATGGTGAGCTGAGCATAGGCTGCATGCGGCCCCTCGGGAGATGGCGCCTTAACTTCGACCGGGGGGCCGTTCTCTTGGACGTTGACAGGTTAACAAACCCTCCGAAAAAGATTATCGAATGGGCGAAGACTATTAGAGAAGTTGAGGTACTCTACGAGTGCTGCGTTATGTAGGGCTCACCCAACCTCGCATCATCACAGGTCAGGAAGGAGAACGCCGATCATCGCCCTCAGACTTCTTCTTTGACCGTGACGAAAGAGACCATAGTAACCGTCTGATCAATGCCCTTTATCTCCCTGAGCCTGTCAACCACTATCTTACCAACCTCTTCAGCGTTTGGGGCCCTGACCTTTATCAAAAGGTCCCACTCACCGGCAACAATATGAACCTCGTAAACACCCTCCAGCGCAGCCACCCTATCGGCGACTTCTCTCTGGGTAAGCCCCGAGTCCGGATCGTAGCGCGCCAGTATGAAAGCGGTCGTTCCAAGGTCCAATTTTTTGTAATTGGGCTTCACAGTGAACTTCTCTATTATTCCCTCGTCCACGAGTTTCTTTATCCTGTAGTGAACGGTGGTCCTTGGAATTCCAAGCTTCTTACTTAGGGACGCTATGTTCTCCCTCGCGTTCTCTTTGAGTTCCCTCAGCAACCTCATATCAGTAGCATCAAGTGGGCCCACCATTGCAATCCCCTTTTGTCATTATTACAATTCACGTCATAAAGATTGGAAGAGGTTCATTATTTAAGGTTTTCTTCCAGCCATGTTGCAAATGATTCTAAGGCCCTGCCCCTGTGTGATATCCTGTTCTTTTCAGCTATTGTCATTTCGGCAAATGTCTTGGTCTCATCCGACGGACGGAAGATTGGGTCAAAGCCAAAGCCCCCCGAGCCCCTCGGCTCCACTATCTCACCATCCACCCTACCCTCAAAGACATGAACCTCACCATTCCAGTAGGCAATAACACTTTTGAAATATGCCCTCCTGTCAGAAACACCGTGCATTAGCTTTAAGATCCCCTCGATCCCTATGGTACGGTAGACGTAGGCAGAGTACACTCCCGGGAAACCGGAGAGTGCTGGAATAAAGAGTCCAGAGTCGTCGAGGAAAAAGGGCACTTCAATTCTCTCCGCAAGCCACCTGGCCCCGTATTCCGCAACCTCTTCGAGGGTGTCCGCCTGTATTTCAGGATAACTGAGACTGAGCTGATAAACCTCAACTCCAAGTTGGGATAGGTATTCCCTGGCCTCCTTAACTTTTCCGGGGTTGGAAGTTACAAAAGCCAGTTCCATACAACCACCGGGAAAAAAGTGGGAGTAGCGCCTAAAAAGGTATTGATCAGTCTATTTTATAACCTATCTTTTCAACGAGTTCCCTGCGCTCCTCCTTCTGCTCATCGGTTTCTATCCTGGTGGCGGCCTTTCCATCAACCACTCCCAATACACTCCTCCCAAGGTCCGTTTCACCAACTATGACTTGGAAGGGATTCTCGCTGGCCCCATAGACCATGGCAACAGCAGGATGACTCTTAATAGCCCCAAGAACGTTTATTGGAAAGGCGTTCCTCATTAATATGACAAAAACGTGTCCGGCTCCAATCCTAACGGCGTTCTTGGCGGCGAGTTCCTCAAGTTCCTTGTCGTTGCCAGTGTACCTGGTGAGTTGAGGCTTGGCCTCGTTCATCGCTATGCCGAATTTTATGCCAGGAACCGTTGTCAGCAGTGTTTTGGCAAGATCGTCAACTGTGAATATCGAAAAGTTCCCCTGGCCTACTATCACCTCCACCCCTTCAGGCTTCTCTATGTCCACAACTTCCATTCTGACCATTACGCACCACCAGAAAGTTTAATAGGAGCCGGGAATATAACCTTTTCGCGAGGGCCCACGGTGAGTGCAGATGAGAGACCCCTCCATGGAAGAACTGGAATTCCTTTTCAAACTGCTGGAAAAACACCCACTTGATAGCCTCAGAAAGATAGCCGAGGCAGAGGGAATAGAATACTACAAGCTCAAAAGGCTCTACGACAGGTATTACGGGAAGTACCTAACCGTAAGCGCCATGTACGACATAAAGCGGATCGGCTTGAGGAGTTTCATTGCCTTCCTGAGCGTGCCTTCGTCGTCACTTATGAAAACAGCACTGAGGCTGTCAAGGAACCCCTTCGTGTCGTACATAAACCCCGCCTTCGGCTTTAAGAACGGTCTCTCCGTTGTTTTCAACGTGCCCAAAGACCAGGTACCACTCATAGACGAGTTCCTCAGCCAGCATTCAAGCGACTACGAATATTATGAGGTGAGAGCTTACCCCTATTCCGGCGATGACAACTTTGGGAAGTGGACCCTAAGCTACGATTACGCCGTGCTGATGGACATCCTGAAGTGGAACGCCAGAACCCCTATAACCCAAATTGCAAGGGAACTCGGAAAGACGAGACCCACCGTGAGGTACATGATAGAGAAACTGAAGGAGGAAGGGATCCTCATGAAGTTCTCGCCCATGATAGACATGAACGTCCACGACAGGGGTGTCATTGGCATAACAAAGGAACTAAAGGAGGGGGTGCTGGAGCGGTTTGAGGAGTACGAGATAATGGTTGGAACACTCATAGGGCACGGCTATATTCTCGAGTGGTTCTTCTCGTCAAAAGAAGATTTAGGAATTAAAATAATGGAGTTCAGTCAGTACGTCGACAAGATCCTCGTGGAGTACTTCGACGAAACTTTCAAGGAGATGAACGACAGAAGACTGGCCACGAGATACCAGAGAATGGTCAAAAAAGATGGAAGCGGATATCATCCAATAACGAGCTTTTAGAGGAGCATCGGACAATATTCCATGCCGTCTACCTCACCGGTGGCCTGGTATTCCAGTGCCCTGCAATCATGGCATATGTATCTGAGGGGGCACGTCGAGCAGGCCTCTATTTTATCCTTGGTTTTAGTCCAAAAGGCTTTCAAACGCTTCTTTTTCATAACCCCCTTTATGTCAGTGCCGCTCACATCAGCCACGACGTAATTCCTGAGGAGAGGGCAAGGGAGAGCATAGCCGTCGGCGGTTATTGCAAGCGTTCCGGCGAGGCAGTCATGATACCTATCCACGCTTGGATTGAATATTCTCCTAACTTCAATAACGTTGAAGTCAAGAAACCTCGCGGATGGAGGGAATATAAGGTCCACGTAGACCTCTCCACCAAAGTTGAGCTTCGATCCGAGTAACTTTTCCAACTTTGATCCTTCAACCATTATAAGTGCTCCATGTGCCCATTCAAATTCATCAAGCCTTCTAATGTTCTCTTCAGAATACTCAAGCTCCACAACGACCTTAACCCCCTCCAGCGGCTTTACCTCATCCATGTCATCAAGAAGAACAACAGTGTAAACCTCCGGCACTCCAATCTCAGTGGCGTAGGAGGCCATTGAAAGTAGATAGTCCACGTTATCGTAGTTTGTCAGCCACAACTCTTCTCCGCCCGCTTCATGGAAGCCCCGTATAAGCTCCTTCACGCGCTCCACACTCAGTGGATTTCTCCGAAGGATGAACCTGTTGTTTCCAATGCAGCCTATCGAGCGTGGTATTCCCGTAACCTCAGAGAACCTGCCCTTTCCGGAACCAAGCTGAAGTATCATCCGCTCAAGTTCCCCGGAATGTGGCTTGTTGGCCCACGGCGGCTTTGCTATAGCAACAACATTGGGAGAAACCCCACCAAAGACCTCAGCCGATGATTCATAGGCCACCTTTTCCACTCGCACCACCAGACGATGGATGGGCAGATCTGTATATATACTTTTTCTATTCCGATTTTACATACTACTGACAAAGGTTTGCAAAAAATGGAAAGTTACTCCTCAGGAATAGCTTCATCCCCCTCAATCCAAAAAGAGCCATCCTCCCGGATTTCCTTCTTCCACACCGGAACCCTGTGCTTTACCTCGTCTACCGCCCACCGACAGGCTTCAAACGCTGCTTCCCTGTGTGGAGAAACGGCTATAACCAGAATTGTGTCCTCCCCAACGGGGAGCTCTCCGAAGCGGTGCCATATCAGCATATCAATGAGCCCAAACCTTCCAATGGCTTCCTCCCTTATCGCCTCCATCTCCCTCGTGGCCATCTCTTCATAAACCTCGTAAACAAGTTTTTTTACTTTCTTGCCCCTGCTGATATCTCTCACGCGCCCGAGGAAAACTACATAGGCCCCCGCCCTTCCCACTGGGAGATAAGAAAGCGCTTCATCAACACTGAAACCTTCGACCGTTACCCTAACCTTCATACCACCACCGTAATAGCTTATCCCAGGCCAAATATTAACCTTGCCCAAAAGGTTTAAAGTTCGAGGGTTCACCTTTCCTCGGTGAAAGAATGAAGAAGACAACACTCGCCATCCTCGTCGTTGCCCTTATCCTGGGAGCGAGTGGATGCATCGGGAGCCCATCACCCACCAAGACACACACCACTTCTAAGGCACAGCACTCAACCTCGGAGACTACCACCACTACCTCAAAAACCACGACTACTGCTTCCCCCTTGGAACTTCTCAAATCGCAGGTAGATACCATTGGACGGTTCACGTACAACGGAAGCACTCACGTGAACCTCAACATAACCGTCTTGCTGCCCAACATGACCCAAACCAACAGCGTGGCAATCTACATGATTGAGAGGGGATACATTGACTTAGACTCAATGGAGGCCGCCATAAACACGACCACACGGGCAGAACCAGATAACACCACCGTAACCGTGGTCAGGGTTGTAAAAGAGGGAAGGACATACACAAAAACCGCACTCGGATCAGGAGTTAGCTTTGTTAATGTCACAAACGACACTCCAACGTTCATCTGGACCTATAACCCAGTTTCGTTGGCCAAGAAGTACATCAAAAGGCAACCGGACGAGGTCTTGAAAAATGAGAGGGAGACTAAACTTGTGTACATCCTTGATTGGAGGGACGTAAGGACCCTCTCCATGGTCTACCTCGCCCTCACCAATGAGACTGGGATAGTGGTAAAGGAGGGAAGGCTCATACTAACCTTTGAGGGAAACCAACTCAAAGAGGTTGTGGTGGAGTACGCCGTCGTTGCCACAAGCATCGTTAAAGACCCAGCCCTTGGCCAGATGACGGTAAAGATTAAAGCTAAGGGCACCGTTAAGTATGAAATAACGTCCACGAACAAAAAGATAGAAGTAGAACCCCCTACCTGAGCTCTACCACGTCAAAGGCGTTGAAGGCAAGGTCAACTATGAGTAGCTTGTTGAGGAGGGGCTCCCCGACTCCAGTTAAAAGTTTCACGACCTCCATCGCCTGGATGGAGCCGATGACACCTGCAGTCGCGCCAAGTATCGGGAACTTACCCTCCCTCTCACCAACTCGTGGGAAGAGCTCCCTCAGACTTTTAGTCACCCCAGGGACTATCGTGGTGACCTGCCCAAAGGTTCCCTCAACGGCACCATGAACGAGCGGAACCCTTCTCCTGTGAGCGTAATCGTCGAGAAGGAATCGGGTTTCAAAGTTGTCGAGACAGTCCACTATGATATCCACGTCTCCAAGGACTTCCTCAACGTTTTCCTCGGTAAGCCTTCCGATAAAACTCCTCACAGCAATGTCCGAGTTAAAACGATTGAGCTTCCATTTAGCTGAAACCGGCTTGGGGTTTCTTCCCACGTCATCCTCCCAGTGGAGTATCTGCCTGTTGAGATTGCTAAGCTCCGGTGTTTGTTCGTCAACGAGGAGTATTGTCCCTATTCCCGCGGCCGCTAAATAGTAAGCAACTGGACTCCCAAGTCCACCGACGCCAACCACTGCCACTTTGGAGCCCTTGAGCCTCTCCTGCCCCTCCTTCCCGAAGATCATTATCTGCCGGTCATACCTTTCGAGTTCCCTCTCGCTCAGCATCTCAACCACCACTCACCGGCGGGAACAGAGCTACAACGTCCCCATCCCTTAAGACCTCGTCAAAGCGGACATAGCGGCCGTTGCGCGAGACGTTGACGTCAGCCAAATCATCCTCCTCGGCGAATACCTCGTTTCTGAGAACATTGTGTCTTTCCTTGAGAACCTCTATCAGCTCCCCCACCGTGATTCCCTCAGGAACCTCAAGCTCCTCCTCGCTTTTGCCAACGAGGGAGCGGTAGCGGGCGAAGTAGCGGACCTTTATCCTCATCCATACCACCAGAGAAAGTTGGTTGGGAGGTTAAAAAGGGTTGCTGGACGTGATTGTTCCCGGTTTAGAACAGCAATTGGAAATTGACGAAACAAGTTTGGCCAGCAGGATAAAACACTCAACGGGGCAACCGGCAAAGAATAGACGGGGATGTTTGATAAATGCTCGCTTATGAAGTTTCATCGGCTGAATAGGCAACCAGGCCATGCCCCAACACAAGATAAACCCATAGGCAGAGGAGAGCATACCGCACAGACACCCAGATGTTTTCTGTGTCCCGAAGAACCAGAGGGAAAAGAACTGGAAACAGAACCGGCAACCCGCGTTGTATTTTAGGCCTTGAGATTGTCACGTATACCAAAATCCCAAGGATGAAGAAAACAACATAGACCGAGAGCTCCGAAAGATGCTTCTCAAAGGAAGACGGGGTCATTACAACTCCATCAGGGATTATCCCTATTTTTGGTTTCCCGCCGAGGTGTTAACTATCACCAGCGTTTATTGGCAGGATTATAAAGCACAACCCGGCAAGTTAGAGTCGCATCATAACCAATGACTTTCCAATGTAAAGTATAAATCACTGCACTCAGCGTTAACTTGTTTTAGTGTTTCATTCATTAGCTTCACTTGCCCCCTCTCCCTCTTTTTCCTGCATTGCAGAGATTATTAAATACATTATCGCCAAGGTTGTGGTGATATCAACGGGATAATAACCCGCCAGAAGAACTCCTTGGAAGATTGTGGATTCAACACAAAGAGGGGAATCGAGATTAACATGAAAATTGAGACAAACTGCCTAACCCGTCCACGCGCTCCTTTTAAAAAGTCATACACGAGGTCAAGGCCGAGTCTCCAATAGATGCCTTCATGAACTTTGCCTGCAATGTTATCAAAAGCAATCCACACCAGATAGACGAGAAATACTCCTATCAAATCAACTATGACAATTAAAACCATGCTCTGAGGACCATATAATAGGGCACCAGCGAAAATAAAAAAGGAAACTGTCAAGGGGAACAACACTCGCCCAAATTTCCTGCAAGTCATTGTCCATCACCCTCACGTGTCGCTCCCATAGATGACTTTACTCGCAGCGCTCGGATGTATTCAACAATAACG
>JALSNG010000094.1 GCA_026987155.1 Thermococcus sp.
CTTTCCCCGCCCTTCACTCCGAATACTATGCCTTCTTCTTCCTGGGCTGGATGAGCCACCTGTTTTTAGACTTCTTCACGGGGGTTATTCCCTTCACATACCCCCTCTCAAGAACCGGATATGGGGCAGAATTCCATGCGAAAGGCGGTCCAGGAGGCCTGAAAATTGAAGGCCACTTCATAAAGAGATACCCAGACCCAAGGAGAGCCTACGAGATCAGTATCGGAGGCAGTCTTGCTCTCTCCATCCTAACGCTGGTAGTTCTGATTCTGAGGATGTCCTGAACGAAAGGGTGCAAAACTTTTATACCTCGATGTCCAAGTGTCAGCGGTGGTTCTCATGGCGAAGCTCGACTGGATTAGGGAGGAGCTCAAGGAGCTCAAGGATAAGGGCCTTTACGTGACCATACGAAAAATTGAAACTGCCCAAGGACCGTGGGTTGTGGTTGACGGAAAGCGCGTTCTGAACATGTGCTCCAACAACTACCTCGGTTTAGCGGCACATCCCGAGATTCGTTACGCGGCAATAAGGGCTATCCTCGACTACGGCGTCGGTGCCGGGGCTGTTAGGACAATAGCCGGTACAATGGAGCTCCACGTGGAGCTCGAGGAGAAATTAGCTAAGTTCAAGAAGAGAGAAGCGGCAATACTTTTCCAGAGCGGCTACAACGCAAACCTCGGCGCATTAAGTGCCCTCCTCACCAAGAAAGACAATGGTGTCTTTATCAGCGAAGAGCTCAACCACGCCAGTATAATAGACGGAATGCGCCTCAGCGGCGCGCCGAAGGTCATCTACAAGCACCTCGACATGGAGGACCTCAAGAAGAAACTTGAGGAGAACAAGGACAAGGAGAAGAAGATCATCGTCAGCGACGGTGTCTTCTCGATGGACGGTGACCTCGCACCGGTCCCGGAGATGGCTGAGTTAGCTGAACAGTACGATGCAATGCTATACATCGATGATGCCCACGGTGAGGGCGTTTTGGGAGACAGCGGAAGGGGTATAGTCGACCACTTCAAGCTCCACGAAAAGGTTGACTTCGAAATGGGAACGCTCAGCAAGGCCTTCGGTGTCATCGGCGGTTATGTAGCAGGCCCGGAGGAGGCCATAGAGTACCTCAGGCAGAGGGGAAGGCCGTTCCTCTTTTCAAGCGCGCCCAACCCGCCTGACGTTGCCGCGGCCATAGCCGCTGTCGAGATACTGCAGAGGAGCGATGAGCTCGTCAGGAAGCTATGGGACAACACCCGCTTCCTCCAGGACGGTTTGCGCGAGTTGGGCTATGACCTTGGCAACACCAAGCACCCGATCACGCCGGTCATGCTCTATGAAGAGAAACTTGCCCAGGAGTTCTCAAAGCGCTTATACGACGAGTACAACATCTTCGCGCAGGCGATTGTTTATCCAACCGTTCCGCTTGGAACTGCTCGTATAAGGCTTGAGCCTTCAGCAGCCCACAGCAAAGAAGATTTGCAGTACGTTATAGATGCGTTCGAGGATCTGGGCAAGAAGACCGGCTTTCTGAAGTGAGGTTTTTGTCGTTCTTTTCCCTATTTCCAGCCTGCCCTCAAACCGGTTATGACTCAGACCATCCCATTGCATCGCCATGCAATTATCAGAACAACATTCATTAAATTTCACTCAAGAGAACACAAACAGTGGAAATGACATCACTCAAAACTTCACCCACTCTATCTTGTAGTACACAACATCGTTGTCCTCGTCAACGACGGCCATGATCATGTTCTTCCTGACGCCGTGGGCAACCCTAACCCGTGCCGTAATGTCGTTCGGGGAAAAGCGCATATTTTCAGGAACGACCCAGACGAGCCACTGCGAATGTTCATCCATCCCGCGCCTGTAAACTCTGAAATGGGAGCCGAACTTGAGGGCTGACTTGACGGTGTAGCCCCTGTCGCGCAGGTCGGTGTAAACCAAGAGCTTTATGTCGAACTGGTCGTCCCTCTTCCTCCCGAGTTCGACGAGTTCCATAAAAGAAAGCTCCCTTTCGCCATCGAATACCCTTATCTTGCCTTTCTCCATGAGGTAGGCAGCTTCTATGAGTGAGAGAAAGAGCTTCCCGTTAATGACCTCCCCAAAGTAGCGCTTATTGTAGAACTGGTTTATCGCCTTTTCGCGCTCGCTAAAGGCCCTATCCCCGCTGAGCTGAAAGATTATCGGCTCCTTCAATTCCTTCCACCCCACTCGTCGGCAGGTAGAAGCATATAATAAGCGTCCTCCCCATCGGCGTAGTAGCCGATTATCCGCTTTATCTTCCTGAAACCAAAGCGCTCGTAAAGGGCTATCGCTCCAAGGTTGCTTACCCTAACTTCGAGACCGATGTACCGGGCACCTTTTTTTATCAGCCTCTCTATCACCTCGCTTAGAAGGGCCGAGCCGATCCCCATTCCCCTGTACTCCGGATCAACCGCTATGCTCATTATGTGGCCCTCAAGGTCGGGTCTCAGATAGGCCATCACGTAGCCAATAACCCTTCCGTTGTATTCGGCCACCAAAAAAGTGTCAGGGTTGCTTTCGAGGAAAGTTAAAAAAACTCCCCTCGGGTACTCCTCCCTGAAGGAAGCCCTCTCAATCCGCATGACCTCTGGAATGTCAAAGAGCCTAACGGGCCGTATCACAACCATGGCAAGGGGCACCTTTACCCCAGCTTCCCGGTAACGCGAGCTCATGATAGGGGATACCCTCAAGGGCTTTTAAGGATTGGGGGGTCTGCTCCGGGTGATGATCCCACCCCGGATGGGGGTTGCCGGGGACCCAAAGATTTAAACGGCTGGACAAATAATCCCAACACCATGAAGAGATGGTTGCCCCTACTCATCCTCCTCTCCATCCTATCGGTCTTCGCAGGAGTTTACGTTGGATCGGTTCACGTCGGTGTTTCGGACGTTACGAAGAGCGTAGTTTATGGGGTGAAATCCTGGCTCTCGGAAGTGCTCCCCGGAATAAAGCCCGGGGAAAAACCGAGGTATTTCATCATCGTGTGGGAATTGAGACTCCCTAGGGTTATCTTAGCATATCTCGTGGGCATGGCCCTTGCCTCAGCGGGCGTCGCTTCCCAGGCCCTCTTCAGGAATCCCCTCGCGGATCCCTACATAATCGGAATAAGCGCGGGGGCCGGGGTGGGTGCGGCCTTTGCCTTCAGCTACCTCCCCTCACACGTAGGACTCATCTCCCTCATAACTGCCCTCGCATCAGTCCTCGTCGTTTACAGCGTTGCCAGGGTTGATGGAAAGGTCCCCGTTGACACTTTGCTCCTCGCGGGAATAGCCTACGGTTTTTTGGCGAGCGCCCTAACCTCGTACCTTGTAATAACCCAGGGGGAAAAAGCCCACATAACGTGGATGTGGCTCATGGGAACCCTTAACGGGAAAGGCTGGGACGCCGTTCCAGAGATGTTAACAGTGACACTCCTCGGGCTGTGCTTTTTAACCCTCAAATGGCGTGAGCTCAACCTCCTACTGCTCGGGGAGGAGAGCATTGCATTAGGCCTGGACGTTCATCTCTACAGAAAACTCGTAATAGGTGCAATAGGACTCCTGACTGCTTTTGCAGTTTCAACGGCAGGAATAATAGGCTTCGTTGGACTCGTCAGCCCCCACATAATGCGCATTCTTCTCGGCCCGAACCACAGGGAGTTGACCCCAGCAACGGCCCTCTTCGGCGGTTCCCTC
The DNA here is from genome assembly GCA_026987155.1 of Thermococcus sp. Classification (GTDB taxonomy): domain Archaea; phylum Methanobacteriota_B; class Thermococci; order Thermococcales; family Thermococcaceae; genus Thermococcus. Next base: position 3,690 of record JALSNG010000094.1, read on the forward strand.
CTCGTTTTGGCGGATCTCCTCGCGAGGACGATAGCGAGCCCCACCGAGCTTCCGGTCGGCATAATAACCGCCATGATGGGAGCCCCCCTATTCATCTACCTTCTCCAAAAGCACAAGAGGGGGGAGCTGGTGGCATGAAGCTCCAAGTGAGGCTGTCCTTCTCCTACGGGAACCACAAAATCCTCGAAGGGGTAGATTTCTCGGCCAGGAAAGGGGAGCTCCTCGCCATAATAGGGCCCAACGGGGCGGGAAAATCAACCCTCCTCAAGTGCATGGTTGGCATTCTCGAAGGAAAGGGCAGCGTAACCCTTGAAGGGAAAGAACTTCTCGGGTTGAAGCCGGGGGAGAGGGCAAAGATGATAACATACGTCCCCCAAAGTTCCACGCCAGAGTTCGCCTTTACGATAGAGGAGTTCGTTGAGATGGGGAGTTACGCGACGAAAGGTGACGTGGAAAGCGCCCTAAAACGCGTGGGCCTATGGGAAAGGCGGAAGGAACCGATAACTTTTCTTTCAGGAGGAGAATATCAGCTGACGTTGATAGCAAGGGCCCTCGCCCAGGGGAGTGACGTAATCCTACTCGACGAACCCACGAGTCATTTGGATATAAACCACGCCCTCAGAATCATGGAGTTATTGAAGGAACTGAAGAAAGAAAAAATCGTGGTGGCGGTTCTTCACGACCTAAACCTGGCGCTGGGCTACGCGGACAGAATCCTCGTGCTCCACAGGGGAAAGAAGTTCTGGGAAGGAAAACCGGAGGAACTGGGGTCTGAGGTTTTAGAAACCGTCTATGGAATAGGGGTAAGCATCCTCAACCTCCATGGAAGAAGAATTCTCATAGCCGATATTAGCAAGGTTTAAAACCTTTAACCTCCATGAGGGGGAGGGTGAGAAAATGGAGACGAAAAAGACGGGAACTACGACCGTTGGAATACGGGCCCGGGACGGTGTGATTTTGGCCGCGGATACACAGGCGTCACTCGACCACATGGTTGAAACTCTAAACATAAGGAAGATAATCCCAATCACCGACAGGATAGCCATAACAACTGCTGGAAGCGTGGGCGACGTTCAGGCCCTGGCGAGGATGCTCGAGGCAGAGGCAAGATACTACCGCTTCACATGGAACCGAGAAATGAGCACGAAGGCCATGGCAAACCTTTTGAGCAATATACTCAACGAAAACAAGTGGTTCCCCTACCTCGTCCAGATAATCATCGGCGGCTACGTGGAGGAGCCGACCTTGGCGAACCTCGACCCGATGGGAGGGCTTATCTTCGACGACTACACAGCTACAGGCTCCGGGAGTCCCTTTGCCATAGCGGTTCTTGAGGATGGTTTTAAAAAGGATATGAGCGTGGAAGAAGCGAAGGAACTCGCAGTCAGAGCCGTGAGAACCGCAGGAAAAAGGGACGTCTACACGGGGAGCAGAAAAGTCCAAGTAGTCGTCATTACGAAAGAGGAAATGACTGAAGAGTTCGTTGAGTTCTGAGTGGTCGGAAGGACTGAGAAAGGTCTCTTCGCATTTTGAACCAAATTTCTTTTTAACCCCTTCCACTACCCAAAACCATGCGAGGAGTTAAAGAACTGGCCTCGATATCCCTAATGGCAATAGTCCTTCTCTCCCTTTACGCCTCCATCCGGGTAGCTTACTCGGGGGACGCGGTTCTGAACGAGATAGGTTCAATAATAAACGAGGTCCAAGAGATAAGGGAGTTAAAGTTCAAGGAAATGCCCCAGATAATCCTGATAACAAAGAGTCAGGCCCTCGCCATGTGGAAACCCTCCCCACGCGACAGGGAGCAAATGGCGATAGAGGAGCTGACGTACAAAATGACCCTCCTCTTACCACCGGATTACAACTACATGAAAGACCAGCGGGAGCGATCGGCGGGATGGATAGCGGCCACTGTCGGCAACCGGATATACATAATTAGAGAGAACTTTCTCTCAAACGGGGCCGTTGCAAAGAGGAGCATAGCCCACGAACTCACACACGTCCTCCAAAAACAGTGGTTTGATGCTCGCTACTCTGAAGACACCTTCGATGGAACCCTCGCGATCAGGGCCTTAGTTGAGGGCGACGCCGACCTTGTGGCGGATCTCTACTGCGAGAGGAACGGGATACCCATCTACAAGATACGCTCCCTGAGCGGGGACCCTATGACGGACATAAATATTTTCTCCTACGTCTTCGGGGACAGGTTCGTCCGCTACCTCTACTCCCTCGGTGGCTGGAAGCTCGTGAATGAAGCTTACTCAACCTACCCAACATCAACCGCCCAGGTAATGCATCCCAAACTCTACATCGAGAACGTTACACCCCAGAACGTCTCGGTAAACATTCCAAAAAACTGGAAGGTGATTCGAAACGACAGGCTCGGGGAGTTCTATGTCTACATCCTCCTCAGGGATGCCGCAAAGGAAACCAACGAAACAGCATGGAACATCTCAAGTTCCTGGCTCGGCGATAGATTAATCCTTGCCACAAACGGAACGGATTACATTCTCCTCTGGAAGGTGGAGTTCTCGGACACCAAAGCAGCGACGAGATTTGGAGAAATCCTCGGAAAGCTTTCACGGGGAAACACATACGCCACATACAACATAAGGATGGAGGGGAAGAGTGTCATCCTGAAGGCCGTGAGGAGGGTCAGGAATGAGGCTTAAGTGTCCCATCTGTGGGAGAGGCTATGACGAACCAGTCCAGAGGTGCGAATGCGGTGAACCCGTGGAGTTCAAAATGTTTACAGGAGAACCCGGGATAGGGAAGACCGTCTGGGAAAGGTTCTATGAGTTCTGGCCGGTGGAACCAGTGCTGGACTTATCCCTCGGGGAGGGAGACACACCCCTCGTGAAGTCAATGCTTGGAAGAGAACTCGGGGCAAGGGTGTACCTCAAGAACGAGACGGTAAACCCAACCTGGAGCTTCAAAGATAGGGGAACCTTCCTCGCGATGAGCTACGCCCTGAAGGCCGGTTACAAAAGCGTGGGGACCGTCTCAACAGGCAACATGGCCGCGAGTGTCTCGGCCTATGCCTCGCGCTTCGGATTGAATGCCAAAATCCTCGTCTCAGAGAGTGCGAGCAACGAGAAGCTCAAGGCCGTCTCCATCTACGGTGGAGAGGTCATTAGGATTTTTGGCGACTACGGGAAGCTCTACTTTGAGAGCCTGAAGATTGGGGAGAAACTCGGGATCTACTTTATGAACTCCGACAATCCCTTCAGGATTGAAGGATACAAGGGCATCGCATTTGAGATAGCAGAGGAGTTAACCCCTGATCAGGTTATAATCCCCACAAGCTCTGGAGGATTGTTCAGAGGAGTAGCGAAGGGGTTTTTAGAACTCCACAAAAACGGGTTAATCGACGAACCTCCCGAACTGATAGCGGTTCAGGCAGAGGGCTGCTCGCCCATATGCAGCGCGTTCGAAAAGGGAAAAAGCCGGGTAGAACGCTTTAAAAGACCTAACACGATAGCGAAGGCAATAGCTAACCCCTATCCCCCAAGCGGGAATGCGGTGCTTAAACTACTACGAGAGTTCAACTGGCGTTGCGTAAAAGTATCGGACGAGGAGATAGCAAAAGCGCAGGTAAAACTGGCAAGAGAGGGCTTTTTTGTCCAACCG
>JALSNG010000095.1 GCA_026987155.1 Thermococcus sp.
AAAGCAGCAAAGAGAAGGGCGTCGCGGATGAATCCCCCGGAATAATCCGTTAGGGCCAAGTAGTAGCCGTAGGTGTGGAAGTGGATCCTCCTCACACCGGTTTCCTCCGCCAGTTTCAGCATGGCTTCAGTAACGGCTACGGGGTCAACCGGATCCCCTGCGAGGAGTCTTTCTGCAAGTTCCTTCTCTCCCATTATCTCCATTATGGATGAGAGTTCAACCTCGTTCAGGCCAACGCTCCAGAATCGGGGAAGTAAGCTGAGGATTGCCTTTCTTACCCTTTCGTCCGGGGTAAAAGCAAATTCAAGGTGAGCGGGAATGTTCCTTTCGTTAAGGAGGTCGAGGTTAGCCCCTATCGTCTCAAAGGGCTCCCTGTAGTTCTCCTCAGTCAGTGCCTGCAGACCGCTGATTATTGCGAGCTCAACCTTCGAGCTTATCTCATCAAAATGCTCCCTAAATTCATCCCTTATGAACAGTGTCGTGTTGTAATCGTCCGCCGCACCGATGAAGCGGTTCTCCCTTGGAGACTCGAAGTCAAAAACCCTGAACCCGCGCGGGAACTCGTAGATGAAGTGTATACAACTTTCCTCATCGGAGTTAAAATCCGCGGGATGAACGAGCTTGAGTTTCCCGTTTTCGACTTGGGGGACGTAGATCGGCCCCTCTTTGAAGAGATTCGCCTGAATTCGCGATATCTGGGGTACGTGGGCTATAACCGGAACACCGTAAACGCCCCCAAGAAGGTTGGCCATTATTCCGACTTGTCCTCCCATCCTCAACTCATCCCAGCCCCAACGCTTCATGTAGAAACGAACCGGACAGCTCTCTATGAAGAGCTCTGCGGCTTTACCCCTCTTAACGCTCCAGAGGATTGATCCGAGCAACTGGGGTACGCTCGCAATTTTATCGGGTAGCTCTTCGGAATACTTGAGGACATCCTCCGTACCCGCTTTTTTTACCCTGTTTTCGAGGTCCTCTTCGTTGAGGTACTTGATGGCGTCTATGTTGGTGTTGTAGGCCAATAGAACCCCCTTTATCCTCCCGATTTTGTTTCTTACTCCCTCGAAGGCAGAAGCGTAGAGCTCATCCCAGCCCATCTTATATCACCGGGAGTGTTATGTGTTCGGTGTTAATAAGGGTTACGGTTGGAGAGGGAGATATTCATTCCTTCCACTTCGGGTTGTCCACAACCCTGACTTCTCCGTTCTCCTCGACCACCAGTTTGGAGAAGCCCTTCTCGGCTATGCTGCCGTAGTCGTGGCCGGCATCGGCCGGATATATCGCCAGGAAGATGAACGGCTCATCTCCTGTGTTAACCGTCCTGTGGGCCCAGTATGGCGGGACGTAAACGACCGTTCCGGGCCTCATCTCTATCCATTCGGCCTTTCCTTCCGGGGTCTGGAGGAGCATTCCGCCCTTCCCCTTGATGCCGTAGTATATCTCCGCCCTGTCAGCTTTGGAGTGATAGTGGCCCTTGGTGAAGAAGAACTCCTTTCCAACCTTGCCCGGGTAGAGAACCGTCGTGGCGAAGTTCAGGTCTCCATCCTTCTCTTCCTGCTCAATCGCGTAAACCTCGTAAAC